>PMXH01000585.1:13876-23918 GCA_003165855.1 Acidobacteriaceae bacterium
TTATGTCCGCGGGTATCGCGAGTTGTTAGAGGAAGCGGTCTCCACGCATCT
The DNA here is from genome assembly GCA_003165855.1 of Acidobacteriaceae bacterium. GTDB lineage: Bacteria > Acidobacteriota > Terriglobia > Terriglobales > Acidobacteriaceae > Sulfotelmatobacter. The sequence continues at coordinate 13,928 of PMXH01000585.1, forward strand.
GATGAGTGACGTGCCCTTGGGAGTATTTCTAAGCGGAGGTCTCGACTCTAGTGCGGTCGCTGCCCTAACCGCGAAAAGCCGCCGCGAGCCCATCCAGACGTTCGCAGTGGGATATGCCGAGCAAACCTACAGTGAACTCCCTTACGCCAAAATTGTCTCCGACCACATCGGCTCACAGCATCATGAGATCCAAGTCACCCGCCAGCAGTTCTTCGACAGCTTGCCGGACGTGATCTGGCATGAAGACGAGCCGGTCTGCTGGACATCCAGTGTCGCGCTATACCATCTCGCCAAGTTCACCCGCGAACATGTTACGGTTGTGCTGACGGGAGAAGGTAGCGACGAAACACTCGCCGGCTACACGCGTTATGCGTGGACGGTTTGGAACGCCCGCATGGACTCGGTCTACCGCCGCCTCACACCGTCGGTCTTGCAGGCTTTCGTTCGCGAACAGATTCACTCCGCAAAGCTAGGAGCAACACTGCGCAGGAAAGTCGAACATACTTTCCTCGGCCGTGACGGAGCCTCGTGGCCTTCCTTCTACTTCGATAACTTCTATTCCGCCTTCTCGGCGGCGGAGCAGAGGCAACTACTTAGCCCTGAGCTCCAGGGCTACGCCGACTCCGCCTGCGCAAGCTCCATGACAGTCTGGGAGCGCTCTTCGGGAACTTTGCTGAAGCGCCTGCTTTACACCGACATCAACACTTATCTCGTGGAGTTGCTCATGAAGCAAGACCAGATGAGCATGGCGGCCTCCCTCGAGAGCCGCGTGCCATTCCTGGATCATCTTCTGGTGGAATTCGCCGCCGGGATCCCGTCTTCGTTCGCGCTGAAAGGCCTTGAAGGAAAAAGCATTCTGAAATCCGCGGTAGAGGATCTTCTGCCCCATTCAATTATCTACCGTCGGAAGATGGGTTTTCCTACACCATGGTCGGAATGGCTCGTGGGAGCACAACTGCAAGAACTGGAAAACCTGTTGATGGAACCCCGAAGCATACGGCGCAACCTTTTTCAGCCGGACGCGATACGAAGGATCTTTGCCGAACATCGCAGCCGCACCCGCGATAACTCCAACCGTATCTGGAGGCTCCTCAACCTGGAATTGTGGTTCCGCGTCTTTGTCGATCGCGACTCTTCCCCGCTGAGAAAGTCCGGCGGTTCCTCGTTGGCAACAGCTTCAACCCACTCTACCGCGCGTTTTTCTTAGGAGCACCCGCTGCCGTCGCGTTTCGTCAAATACCACCTTCCGACCGCATCGGAGGCTCAAGAGACTCACCGGTAGCGGCGGGAGATGCAGCATGATCGCACAAACTCGCACACTCATAACCACGACAGGTCGTCACTCATGAGTATCTTCCCTAAGGGCGTATGTTGCTTCAGCCACAGCTTCGCGGCGTGCCGGCTTTCGTAGGCAAGCCGCATCCCCTTCCATCCAGACTCATCCCCCCGCGTTCCTTTCGTCGCCAGCTCATAGCCTAGGGTTTCCAGCGTCCGCCCAACCATACTCTCGAACACAGCGAGTTCCTCGGTTGCAAAATGTCGCCGCCACCGCCCCACCGGGTCGAACACCTTATTGTCAGATTCCTTCTGGAACGACGTATTCGGATCTCTCACCGACCCAATTCCTACCTTGAGAATCCTGTCATAGTCGAGGTCGTGCTCGATGAAGTCACTGAGCCTCGCCAGGACCGGGCGCGGATTCTGGATCAAATCCTCAAAATGAATCTCGGTGTAATCAACCCCCAGCGCGCTCCCACTTGCTCGCCCCTTGTTAACCATCCACTGCCAATATAGCCCCGCGACCAGCACGCTCTTGCCCCGGTCCCAAGGAAACGGGCGGATCCAGCCTTGCTTCTCGAGGGAGAGTGCCGCATCTCGTCCATCCCGCAGAATGTGCACAACCAGCGCTTCCGGGAAAGCCCGCTTGATCGCAGGGAGGTAGAACATATGGTCCGGCGTGCATTCCGCCCAGCGCTCTACGCCCTGCCTGCGCGCTATCTCCTCCATCACGATCCGCAGAAAGTCTCCACCACTCCGGCATTCCTCCAGAATCTTTTTCTCGATCTCCCTCNNTCCAGCCCAGAGCGTGTAAACAGCTTGCTCCCGAGCCAGACTTTCATCAGGGCCTCGCGGTTGCGCCGCACACTCAGATCGCCGAAGTGCGGCACCAGCAGGTTGAAGACGTTGGATTCGGTTTCATAGACGGCGAAATTGCCCGCCGACAGGATCATGTGGTAGAGGAGGGTCGTCCCCGAGCGGGGGCACCCCAGCACAAACACCGGACGCCTGCCTTTGCTCAGGGAAGAATTCATCGTTAGCCGGTCCGTCGCTTATTGATCAAAGCGGACTACTCCTCACGCCTTTCTCCTTCAGCAACGATAGGTACAAATCTTCGTAGCGGCGGCAGATTACGTCGATGTGAAAAGACGACCGCGAAAACTCCCGTGCGCGCTGCGCGCAATGGAGGCGCAGGTCCCCGTTTTGCACCAGTCGTAGCAATACCTCCACGAGCCGATCTTCATTCCCCAGAGGGACCAGCATCCCAGTCTCTCCGTCCTTCACCAATTCCGGGTTCCCACCTACGTTGGTCGCGACCACCGGCACACCAGCCGCCATCGACTCCAGGATCACGTTGGACAAACTCTCCGACGAGGAGATCAGCACGCTCACATCCACGCTCGACAGAATAGCTGAAATATCGTGGCGCTCACCAGCGAACTTGACCCTGTCGGTAATCCCTAGCTCGGCGGCCATCGCCTCCAGTCCCGGTCGGAGCGGCCCGTCGCCCACTAGCAGGAACTCCACCTCGGGCATCTCTCTCGCCATACGGGCGGCGGCACGCAGAAAAGTGGAATGGTTCTTCACCGGATCGTTCATCCTCGCGATCATCCCTACGCGCACTACTCCCGGCCGGCGGGGAATCGCCGGCTCCGAGCGCTCGAACAGCCGCTCCGGCAGCCCGTTCGGAATGATTTCCAGCTGGCGCTCCGGCAGACCCGCTTTGCGCAGCCGCTCTGCCGCAGCGCGGGAGTTGCACAGCACCCGGTCACACATCCGGAATATCTGTAACTGCGTCCAGAATTGCGCTGGGGTCAGCAGGTCTCCCAATTGCCTGTGGCTTCCCAGGACTACGGCTACACCTGCCAAACGCGCCGCCGGCACCATCATCACGTTGGTATAGAAATCAAACGCGTGTGCGACTACTGATCGGTGCTGCCGCATGTAGCGCGCGATCGCCAGCCGGGCGCGATGGGACTGCATGCGGAATAAGCTCCCGCCAGGGGGGAATTCGGGAATCTCCCCCACCCGCGAAACCAGCCCTCCGATGCGCCGCAGACATGCGGGCTGTACATCGAATCGTTCTCGGCTTAATGCCTCCACCAAGACCACGAACTGCTGTTCACTTCCTCCGACCTCGAGCGAGTTCGTCATCAGGCAGACGCCCGGTCGCGCGGGTTTCAACGCGTCCGCTGCTTTTGGATTGAAGTGATCCCGCGCAAGTTCCGGCAACTAGAGATCTCCCGGGTGGGCCATGGCCAAGCAGGCCATCCGTGGCCAACCCTCCGCGCAAGTTTGAATTGATAGAATACAGGAGGGCCGGGAACCGGCGCAGAGATTACTGCATTACCGTACAGACAGTCTCTGGTGCAGACTATCCTCCTGGGCCAACTCAATTGCGTTTCCGCTGGGTCTAGAGCGCTGTGCCGATGCCCACATGCCCGCACTAACAGGGGGTAGCGTTACCTCGTGAGGATTCTGGTTCTCGACGGTGATCAGAACCAGGCTGTCGCCTGCGTGCGGTCGCTTGCCCGGCAACGCCACACGGTCTGGGTGGGAGAATCGCGCTCCTGGTCCAAGGCCGGATGGTCTCGCTTCTGCGTCGGCACGTTTCAGTACGCATCGCCGCAATCGCACCCCGATCAGTTTCTCGATGATTTGCTCGCGGAATCTCAAAAGGAACCCGGTACGCTTGTACTTCCTATGACCGAGGCAACCACCCTCATGATCTCGGCTTACCGCGAGCGTTTTGCCGCCATCGGAGCACGGTTCGTGCTCCCCGCGCATGCCGACCTTCTTCGCGCCGTCGACAAGAGCCAAACCACGGATCTGGCCCGATCACTCGGCATGGTAGTTCCCACTACTTTGACCGCTAGCTGCAGCGAAGCAATTCCCGCCGCCGTTCGGGCTATGCGATTCCCTGTAGTTCTCAAGCCACGTAGCTCCGAGGAATCCACGGCGCAGGGCAGGATGCGCGCTACGGGGCGCCCGCGCTACGCGCGTGATGATGCCCAGATGCAGCAGGCGTTTTCGGAACTGCGCCAGACCTGCTCATCCGTCCTGGTGCAGGAGTTCGTGGAGGGAACCGGCGCCGGATACTTTGCGCTCATGAATCGTGGCCAGCTGCGCGCCGAATTCGCTCATCGGCGCATCCGCGATGTCCATCCTACCGGCTCTGGCAGCGCTTTACGCGAGAGCGTTCTGCCCGACCCTAAGATCCGCCATTTCAGCCTGGCTATGCTTCGCGCTCTGAACTGGCATGGCGTCGCTATGGTTGAATTTCGCCTTCGTGACGATGGCGTCCCCGTCTTCATGGAGGTCAACGGACGCTTTTGGCACTCCTTGCCGCTGGCCTGCTCCGCAGGAGCGGATTTTCCCGCGTTGCTCGCCCGCATGGCCGAATTCGGCGATGTCGAGCCTCCGTCACCCTACAAAATTGGCGTTCGTTGCCGCTGGCTGGTAGGTGACTTCCGCCACCTCGTCGAGGTCTGGAGGGGCCGCCCGCCCGGCTATCCGGGAGTCTTTCCCGGCCGCTGGACCACGCTGCTTGCGGAATTGACGCCCCGGCTTGGCACCTTCCACGATAATTTCATGTGGCATGATCCTCTTCCGGAACTGGGCGACTGGATCCGCTTTAGCCAGCAACTCCGGGAGCGCGGCTTCCAACGAGGGCTCGTATGATGCTGAAAGCTGCTCTGCATGCCCACAGCACCTACTCCGACGGGGAGTTTACTCTGTCTGAGATCAAGCGGATTTTCTCCGGGCAGGGATGCTCTGTGCTCTGCATGACCGATCATGCCGAGAGTTTCGATGAGCTCAAGCTCGCCGACTATATCCGCGAGTGCGCCGCCCTTTCGGACGAGCAGTTCAGCTTCATCTGCGGGCTCGAGTACGAGTGCGAACAGCGCATGCACATCCTGGGATATGGCGCCTCTACTCTAGCCCACACCAAGGATCCGCAAAAAGTAATCCGGCATATCGAGGAGCATGGTGGTCTCGCCGTGATTGCCCATCCCAAAGACGCCATGTTTTCCTCAATCGAGAGCTTTGACGTGCTTCCTCTGGGCATCGAGACTTGGAATTCCAAGTACGACGGCCGCTACGCCCCTCGTCCCGCGACCTTCGATTTACTCCTCCGCCTGCGCCATCGCCGCCCCGGTATGCGGGCCTTCTATGGACAGGATCTGCACTGGAGAAAACAATTCCGCGGCTTGTTCACCCAACTCGAGTGCGATTCGCGCACACGCGAGGCTGTCCTCGGAGCACTGTCGGCAGGCGCTTACTTCGGCCTGAAGGACGATCTTCGCTTGCCCTCCTCGGGCGAACTCTCTCCCGAACTCATGGCTCGCTTTGCGGCGCAGCACGCCAAATCTGACCGCATGCGCAACTTCGTCAAAGCTGGCAAAAACGTCATCGACCGCCTCGGTATCACAGTACCTGCTTCCATCAAGGCCCAGCTGCGACGTATCTTCTGAGAATCCCTATGCGCCCCGACGAGACTCTCTACCTCATGTATCACGAGCTCGAGACCCCTGGCCGGCCGCTCAGCCAGAGCGAGCCGGGTTATGTGCGCTACGTCCTCACCGCACAGAAGTTCTGTGAACAGATGGATTGGTTGCAGAGGGAGGGAATCCGCGGGCTTTCTGTTTCCCAGGCTCTGACGGAAAACCATCCCCGAGGAATCGTGATCACCTTCGACGACGGTTGCGAAAGCGACCTGAGCGTCGCTGTTCCTCTGCTCCAGAAGACCGGCTTTGGTGCGACCTTCTACATCACATTGGGATTTCTAGGCCGTCCCGGCTACCTCGTCCCGAGCCAGGTGCGCGAGATGGGAAGTGCGGGGTTTGACATTGGCTGCCACTCCATGACCCATTCATACCTCGGCGATCTCGATGAAGCTGGCTTGCGTCGCGAGATCGCCGAGGCCAAGACGCAGCTTGAGGATATCCTGGGGCGTCCCGTGTACCACTTCTCGTGTCCCGGCGGCCGCTGGAGCCCGCAGGTTGCCCGGGTCGCCGAGCAAGCAGGCTACCGTAGTGTCGCCAGCAGCCGCATTGCCGTCAACCGAAGCGGCTCCGATCCGTTTCACCTCGCCCGCGTCGCGGTCATGCGTGGCATGGAGCTCACGGCATTTCAGGACTTGTGCCATGGCAGGAACCTCTGGCAACTCCAGCTCCGCGACTTCTTCCGAGTCGCAACTCGCCGCGTGCTCGGCAACACGCTCTACGACCGTCTACGCCAAAGAATCCTGGAGAGTCGTTCTCCAGCCAAGACTCCGCGAGGTTGAACACAACCGAGTCTTGACTCGGACTCCTTCATTCTCCTCGCAAATCCTCCGGGTTTCTCGCGCGCAGAGATTCTCTTCGGAAATGAAATGATGAACCTTGGAATGATGAACCATGCACTCAGGATCTGGCTTTGTTTCGACTCCGGCTCGCAGAACCGTTGGCCTTGCGCAATAGTTCCTCAATCGCAATCACTTTGGCGTCCCAGGATTCAGACGCCATCTTAGCCGAACGATCCGCCGAAGGTCCCGACTCCCCCTTCTTCAGAACCGCGTCGATCTCCCGCTCATATTCTTCCGCTGTGCTCGCCAGAGCCACAAGGCCGGCATAGCGGGCCACCTCCGGAATCGGCGACGCGATCACCGGCAATCCGGCGGCAAGGTATTCGCGCAGCTTCAGCGGATTGGCATTCACCGTCAGCTCGTTATTTACAAACGGCAGCAGGGCCACGTCAAACCCGCGCAGAAACTCGGGTAGCCGCTCGTATGGCCGATGTCCCAGCAAATGCACATTACTCAAGCCATCAAAAACCTTCAGATCAACATCCGAGCGTCCAATCAGCACAATTGACCAAGCTGGCCGCCGTCTAGCAAGTTCCGCCAGAAGAGCTAAATCCACCCAGTCGGCTAGCAAACCAGTGAATCCCAGAATGGGTTTTGGCAACGACTTCAGCTCCTGTGCGATTGGAGTACCGGCGCTCGTGGCCTTGCGGAAAAACTCATAATCCACCCCATGGGCCACCAGGTAGGTATTGGGGTTATATTTTTTCTTGCGCTCATACAGCCCCGCCGCTGAACACAAAACGACATCCGCTTTGCCGAGCAGTTCCAGTTCGCGCTCCGCCACTTCCGCCCCGGCATCGCTGAACGCAGAAAACTCGTCCACGCAGTGATACACGATGGTGTCTTCACCCAAAGTTCCAACAACGTCTGCCGAGGTTGGAGCAAAGGTGTAGGTGATCGCCCGCCGGATCTGCAACTGCGCCAGGGCACGCCGAATCTGCGCTCCCAGCAACTTGCGGTTAAATCCGCGAACCGCAGCATTGCCGTGAAAAGGTATGTAGAGCGGGGTTAGAACCCAAATCCCTTCTTGCACCTGCACCAGTCCTTGGCGAAACCCCGCCAACTTCTGGAACACGCGTCGGAAGTCCTTGCTCGCCATCTGGGGCCGGCGGTTGTTGACGGAATTAACCCACAGGATTCGCCGGTTGCGAGCAAAACGCAACATCAGATGCTTCTTGCTCAGAGGATCTGCATACCAATCGTTGGCAAAGCAAATTATTCCGTCCCAATCCGCATCTTGCTCCTGATCGTTCCCCACTACACCCATGCCTGCCGTCACTTAACCTCCACGGCAACCGACTTGCGCTCCACGCCGCTTCCTTCGTCTTGGCGGTCTCCTCGAGCCACTGCGCAATAGATATCAAGCCACTGTTCCCGGACTGTTTCCCAGCGGTAGTCTTGTGCCTGGCACCGGGCATTCCCGGCGAGTGTTCGCGCCAATCCCGGCTCGCGGAGCAGCCTGAGGACGTTTTCGCCAAGCTGCCGCCAGTCGCGCGGCGGTGAAAGCAGTCCTGTGCGCTCGTCCTCCACAATGTAGCGAATCCCGTCCGGCGCCGTGCTCACTACGGGAAGTCCCGCCGCGAATGCCTCCAGCACCGAGACCGGCATGTTATCCAGAATCGAGGCGTTGACAAAAATATCGGAGCGGTCATACCAGGCCCCAATCCGCTCTCGCGAAACTCTTCCCGCAAATTCCACATGGTTCAGCCGCAACTCCCCGACCAGTTCCCGCACCTTCGGTTCGAGTGAACCTCCGCCCGCGAGGATCAGTTCCGCCTCCGGGTAGGCCTTCTGCACCAATCCGAACGCCCGCACGACATCGTCCACCGCGTAGTAAGGCTCGCAACCTCGCGTGCAAATCAGGACCGGGCGCACCTCGCTGCGTTCGCGATACCAGATCCGTTCTCCGTCTACCAAGTTCGGAATCACCTCGGCCGTGATGCCGAATTCTCGGAAGACATCCCGCAGGTACGCCGAAGGGACGACTTTCCTTCCCATTCGGCGCAACATGGCTCGCGCCAGCTGGGAACGCGAAAGGTGGTCTTGCGCTTCCCCGCTCCGGTAGTTCACAATCGTTTTCTTTCCTCGCAGCCGAGCGACAATCCAGGCTGGAACCGGCGCCAGCCAGAAGGACCAATAGGACGCGGAAAAAATGTGCACCAGGTCCACATCACTCACCGCTCTCCACAACCTTGCCCAATAAAACGGGGCGCCGACAACCGTCCGCACAAATGGCACGCGCTCTATCCAGCGCAGCAACTCCGGGAACTCAGGTTCAATGGGCATAAACTTCGCTTCCACAGAAGCATCGTTTCGCCAGTTCTGCACCAGCAGATCGGCTTGTACCGCTTGCCCCCCGACCTTGCGGAGCGACGGTGCCACGATTACCACTCTCAGGCGCTCCTGCTTTTTCGCAGACAGCATCGTCCGGTTGTCGGCGCCGGTCTGCACCGCGTCGGGAGATTCTGTTTGCGGCCGCGCATCCGCCGGCGCTCCGGTCGCCGCGTCCCAGGCTCGGGGCTCGACTGCGCCCGGCACTCGCTCCAGGAAATTCCGGTGCCACAACTCGAATAGCAGCAATTGCCAGAGGACTCCGGAGTGATCCCTTTTGCCCGAGACGTGTGCTTCGACTATTGCCCGCACGGCATCAGGGTTGAAATAGCCTCGTTGCAGACTGCGAGGGTCCAGCAATATCTGGTGCAATTCGTTTTTCATGTCCTGCCGCATCCAGTGCACTAAAGGCAGCGCAAATCCCTGCTTGGCCCGGTGCAGCACTTCCCGCGGAACCCCCACCCGTTCCGCCAGTTTCTTCAGGATGTACTTCCGCGTCCCGCCGCGGTACTTCCACTTGGCGGGCAGACCGGTGACCCACTCAACAAACTCGTGGTCGAGGATCGGCGCCCGCACTTCCAGCGACGCTGCCATGCTCATGCGATCCACTTTCGCCAGCACGTCCGCAGTCATGTAGGTCTTCGTATCCAGATACAGAAGACGACTCAGCGGGTCCTTAGCCGGCCCGCGGTCGTAGTACTCGCGAAACTGTAGAAACGGGTCGGGAAGATGCGAAGCCAGTTCCTGAAAGTCCCGGGAGAAAAGTGCCCGATCCCGGTCGCAGGCGGGAAGAAAAGATACGCCGTCCAAATACCGGTCGCGGGACGACAGCGACAGATTCCAACTTAACTTGCGTCCCCGCAGCGTCGAAGGCAAGTGCGGATAGACGTGTCTGCGATACTGTCGGCCAACCCAGCCCGGAATGTGATCGAAGTGGCGCCGCTTCAGGTTGACCGCGTAGCGGTCATAGCCTGCAAATAATTCGTCGCCTCCATCGCCCGCCAGCGCCACCGTTACATGCTTCCGCGCCATCAC
>PMXH01000348.1 GCA_003165855.1 Acidobacteriaceae bacterium
CGTGCACGACCAGATCTCATCCTCGGAGTAAATGCTGCCGGACTCCTTGCTGCCGACCAATGCCGTGCCATTTTTCGCGCGACCAAAAACAGGATAGTGCTGGAAGGCATAGTCGCGCGCCTTGACGCTTAGGAACCGCGGCGATAATGNNCGCCCGCAGTCAGCACAGGAATAAAAGTCGAGCATGTGCTTCCAGGTAAAGTCTTCGAATGTTTTCACTCCGAAGGATTTCACCTGATCGAGATGCTCATCGCTGACGCCCCATCTCACCGGCTTTAGAATTTCGCGGTCCAACTTTGCGAAGTAAATATTGAAGAGCGAGGTCTCCACGTGGAACTGAATTCCAAATGGGCGGTAGCAGAGCAAGAAATAGAAGGTCAGCTCGTGGACAAGATAAGCGCCGAAATAGAGACCCCCGAGAGTGGGCAAAGACATTGAGGCGATTGCCTTCTGTAGCATCCACGGGAGCGACAGTGCCGCCAACACTTCACGAGTTTGGCCCGCTTGTGCTTGGCTGGCCGCTTTGGTGGCGGCAAACAGGCTGTCGGCTACCATCAGGAGCGCGATCAGCCCCAGAAGGAAGATGGCGTCTGCCGTGTGGCCTTTGCCGTACCTGGCCGGTACCGCGTACCGTGCAGGTTTGAAAACCAGGCGGCGAAACACGGCGATCACCATGCAGAGAAAAACAATGGTCGCCGCGTAATCGGTGACTATGTCATAGATAGAACCGGCTCTTCCTGAGAGACCGGGGATGACGAAGTTCTCGGAGACGCCGACAAGGAGCGTGGTGAAGGCACGCAGCGCCAGTACGGCGAAGCCCACAAAAATAAATATATGGAGAGCTCCTGCGACTCTGTAGCGCGGCTGCTTCCACTGTCCTAGCCAAAACTTCAGCACTCTTCCCAGCCGCACCCATGGCCGATCAAAACGAAAATCACGTTCACCCCGAATGAGTGGCACCAGGCGCTTCGCCACGATGTAGGAGAAACAGACGACGCCGAGAAGATGAATCAGCAAGAAGAGAACTCTGCCTGGGACCAACCAGGATGCTAATTGCGCAGCTGACTGTGGATCTACCACGTCGCTACTCTCCTTTTGACGATCGCTAGGCGATCAATTGCGTCAAGACCTTCTCCTCCCTAACCGGGGGCCCCGCTGATACTGTTGATTCAACCGAAGCGAGAGGCGAAAGAGGAACGGATGCAGGAACTGACGCCGGGGCTCGTGCCGGTGTCGATGCAGCCTTCGCCTTTACGCGCACTCTCTTTTCTTGCTTCTTTTTTTCCTTACGTGGTGTTCTGATCCCTGCGGCATCCCGCAGTTCCCTGAAACTCGACTGCAGTAACGTCTCCAAACGCCGCAAATCCGGTACCGCGTGCACGTCTCCGCTGAACCCGAAATACGCCGTATCGTTGTAGGTCAAAATGGCGCAGTTGAGTGCCATCTCGCCGCCGACCGGGACGTAGGGATAGCAGTGCAGCATCTTGTGGCCGAGCAGATAGAGTGGATACTGCGGGCCTGGTACGTTGGTGCACACCATGTTGAAGGGCGTGAACGGCAACCGATTTATGATCTGGCCGGCAATCGCCTGCGCCGAAGTCGGCAACATGCCGATTAAACCACCAGCCAAGCTCACCAACTCGGCGGTATGTGCGTGTTTGAGAAATTCTGTTCTTCGATGAACGGCAGCCAGCAGTTTCCGAGGGTTGCGAATATCCAGCGGAATGGTGACTGGGACCAGGGAGATGCGGTTCCCCAATTCGCCCGGACTATCATTGCCGCGCAGATTCACCGGAACCATCATGCGGAGCAGACGTCCCTTAACGCGGTCGCCATGCAATTGCACGTAGCGCTGAATGGTCGCCGTCACCAGCGCCAGAATGACGTCATTCACGCTGGTCCCACAAGCTTGCTTTATCCCTTTGACTTCTGCCAGGGGAATCTCCGCCCAGGCGAACTTCTGTGGTCCTCGGTAGAGAACGTTGAACCGCAGCCGCTCCGTGGGTGCACTGAGTTCCGGGAGCAGACGCGTGAACTCGTCCGTGGCCAGTGTTCCGCCATTCGCGGCGAAACGCTCCGCCATGCTCGATACATCCGCCAGCGCCGTCAACATCCTTTTGACGAATTCAGAATAAGAATCGACGCAGCCGTTCGTGATCGAAGTCCACACGTCCCCCGGCGGTGGAACTCGCAGCCGAACCTTTCGCCTGGGCAGACGAGGCGCCACCGGGCTTGCATCCATGAGCACATGCATGATTCCTACCCCGGCGATGCCATCGGCCAGGCAGTGGTGCAAGCGGAAAATGAGCCCGCTGCGATTACCTTTGAGCCCATGCACCAGGCTTAGGTCCCATAGCGGATGCTGCCGGTCCATCACCGTGCTCAGAATCTTCCCTGCAAGCGTTTTCAACTCTGCCTCGGAACCGTGCTCGAGTGTTACCTCGCATAAGTGTCTATTGATGTCGAAGGCCGGATCGTACTCCCAGCTGGGAAGGCCTATATTGAGCGGCGGCGTTACCACTCGCTTAAGGTAGCGGGGAATAAGCGGCAGCTTCGACTCCACAAACTGCACGCATGCTTCGAAAGGGATCTCGCCCTCAAACACACAGACGCAAGCCACGTTGAGGGGCATGCCCTCGCGCTCGAGATGGAGGAAAACCGTGTCGCCCCAGGAAAGGCGGTCGCTCTGTTTATGGTTCTGCATGCCAGTTCTCCCGCTCGATCGCAATCGTCCGGCGAGCGTGTGTCTCAATTCAAAAAAGAAAATCGTCGCGTCAACTTCACCAGCTTGAGCACCTTGTAAACACCGACGTTGACGCCGCGCAGCACG
>PMXH01000189.1 GCA_003165855.1 Acidobacteriaceae bacterium
TTCAACTTTGGTTCTTTACGTATTGATTCACCTGCCTTCCGCTCTGTGAATATCTTTAGTAAGCAAGGTAACCTAGTGATAACTACGGCCATAAACACTTAGATATTCACAGCAAAGACCAATATAAGGGTAGGTAGTCAGCAGGGGAGGTAATTATAATTTGTTTATAAGTTCGATGCTACTAACTAACGAGAACGACGTAGTTGATTGGTTAAGTAGCACAGACAGGAGAGTTACTACAATGGGAATGAACAAAGCACAGAAGCAAGCAGCACAGCGAGCCAAGAAAACCACCGCACAGGAAGTCCAACCAGCAGCCGAGCAGCCAAAGCCGGAGGCGGAACAGAAGCCAGCGGCCACATCCGTACCGGCGGCGGCAGCACCGGCACAGCCGAGCAAGCAGATGCAGACCATCGAGAAGCTAAAGGAAGGGTGGACAGCGAAGGGCGTCAACCTGGACAAGCTGACAGTGAAGGACGATGGGAAGTTTAAGTTGGTGGTGGTAGCCGATGGCTGGCCTACGGTTCAGATCGGGCCGACTGGCGGGATCTCGCTACCGCAAATCAGGAGCTACGCCAAGGCGTTCGACGCTGCGATTGATGGGCTGGCGGTGTTCGAGAAGCAGAACGCACGCGAAGCAAAGAAGGCCACTGCTACAGCACCCGCACCGAAAGCTGCTGCACCTGAAGCAGTGACGGCGTAGGGCGGTGACGCATGGAACACCTGATGCGCATTGCTGAAGCGGTCCTAGCGATCTTCGGAAGCATGAAGTTTATGCACGAGTGTTACGAACTCGTTCACCACCTGATGAGGCTGAAGATCGTAGTTAAGTTGTTAAAGTAGTAGCAGGATCACCGCACCTCATTGGGTGTGGTGCTTCTGTCTTTCCCGCTTCTAGCCTTTAGCCTTAGCCCAACGTTTCTTCTGAGCGGCAGCAATCTTTGCCCTGGCTTCGGCACTCATCGGCTTCCGCTTCCGCCGTCCAGAAGTAGAAGTACCACCATCCTCTAGCAGTTCAACTACCCTCTGTAGTCTAGCGATCTCCTTCTTTACTTCCTCTAGCAGTTTGGCTGTGTCCATGGCGTGAAGTCTANNCAGGCGCGCGCTGGCGGGCCACTAAGGCCCACTTATGAGGATTCTGATTGCGGAAGACGATACGGCTCTGGCCGGGTTTGTACGCCAGGGGCTGCAAGGGGAGCACTACGCGGTCGACGTGGTCGAGGACGGCGAACAGGCGCGTGCCATGGGAAGCGAGTTCGACTACGATCTGGTTATCCTGGATCTGAACCTGCCGAAGCTGGATGGGGTGAGCGTGTTGCGCCATCTCCGGCTGAAGCGGCCGAGCCTGCCCGTACTGGTGCTCACGCAGAGGGGCAAAGTGGAAGACCGGGTGCAGTGCCTGGACACCGGCGCCGACGATTTTCTGCCCAAGCCCTTCTCCTACAGCGAACTCTCCGCCCGCATTCGAGCCTTGCTGCGGCGCAGCCACTTGCCCTCGGAGTCTGTGCTGGTGGTGGAAGATCTGAAACTCGATCGCGTCGAACACCGCGCCGAACGCGCCGGCCGCCGCATCGAACTCACCGCCAAAGAGTTTTCCCTGCTGGAATATCTCATGCGCAACGCCGGCCGCCAGGTCTCCCGCGCCATGATCATCGAACACGTCTGGAACCTGACCTTCGATACAACAACAAACGTGGTGGATGTATACATCAACTACGCGTCGTCTCAGGTCGACCAGCGGAAGGTCGGCAGACTTGCCTTAGCCATCCAGGTGGCGTTTCAGGAGATGGGTGTTTTCCCCGCCTCAACTACTCAGATTCCGCTCGACAGCAATGAGCCCATGCCTTTCAGCACGGTGCAGGCCATCGAGAACGTGAAACACAACGCTGAATTTGGACGTATTGCCTCGCCTCCGGAGGATTCTCTGGCCGCCGCTTCCGACGAGACGGACCTCTCCACGCTGCAAAATGAACTGCAGCAGGCGCTCCACAATGAAATTGCTTTGCACGAAGTGGCGCTGCGCCGCGAATCCGATGGCCTGGTAGTGAGCCTGCAGGAATTCGGTTTCTTCGATAGTGGCTCCGCCGCCATCAGACCACAGTCTCTGTCGGCGCTGGATCGCATTGCCTCAATTCTGTCCATCCGCAACTGCAAGCTGCGCATCGAAGGGCACACTGACAACATCCCGATTCATACTTCCCAGATGGAGTCCAATTGGGAACTCTCGACGGCTCGGGCCACCGAGCTGGTTCGGGTTCTAATCATAGGCCACCGCTTCGCGCCGGAAAGACTCTCGGCCGCTGGCTTTGCGGAGTATCACCCCGTCGCAAGCAACCTCACAGCCCAAGGACGGGCGCAGAACCGCCGCGTCGACATTGTGATCCTGAGCAGGCAAGGCGCAGCAATCCCGTCGTTCCCTGCCCCGGACTCCACGACCAAGCCATCGCCGTCACTCAGATGATCTGGCAGGGATTTAGGATCACAACATTGTCCTTTCCCCGACGAGGAAATCTGTCTAGCCGACGGCATGACCTTTCGTGACGAGCAGGGGCGCCATCTCTCGCCGCAATGTGCTGATATACTTTCAACCAGCAGCTAAACGTTGTGCCAGTCACTTCTCTAATAAGCCTTCTGCCTACCTTGCGGCTGTCTTTTTTGGGCCACTCGGAGTTCCCCTACGGCGTGAAGATGCGCGCTCCGTTCGAACTGGATTCCTACATGGACGAGGTACGCAGCCTCGTCCCGGCTAATTACCGCACATGAACAACGCACACAACAAATCGCAAGTACGTGTGCTCATTGTGGACGACAGCGCCTTTATGCGCACCGCGCTCTCCCGCATGCTCGGTTCCGATCCTGATCTCTGGGTCGTCGGCACCGCGGCCAGCGGGACCGAAGCCTTGCAAAGACTGGAGTCCCTCGATCCGGACGTGATTACCCTTGACGTGCTGATGCCGGGCCTCGATGGGCTGGAGACCCTCCGGCGCATCATGGCGCAGTTTCCGCGTCCGGTCATTATGGTGAGTTCGTCCACTCTGAAAGAGGCGGAAATTACTCTCGACGCGCTGGAGGCGGGAGCTTTCGACTATGTGAATAAGCAACTCTCCTCCGCATCGCTGGAGATTCTTCACATTCGCAATGATCTCATCGCCAAGATCAAGGTTGCCGCGGAAAGGCGCAATTCCCGGGATCTGCTAAATCTTCACCGCAAGCCGCCCCGTGCGGCGGAGGTGCTTGCCCCGCTGGCGCTGCGCGAGCCCCCAGCTATCGTTGCGCTCGGAGTCTCGACCGGAGGCCCCAAAGCCTTGCAGGAAATTCTTCCGACTCTTCCGGTCGACCTTTCGGTCCCGATTCTGGTGGTGCAGCATATGCCTTCTGGCTTCACCGCTCCGTTTGTCAAACGGCTGAACAACCTTTGCGCGATTTCCATATGCGAGGCATCGCACGGGCAGGTTGTTCAGCCAGGAGTGGTTTACATTGCCCCCGCGGGATCTCACATCACGGTGGACCGGTCGACCAATTCGCAAGGCATGATCTGGCTTTCGGACAAGCCGGAGAATCAGCCCCACGTTCCCTCGATCGACGTCATGATGCAATCGGTCGCCGCCGCCTTTCACTCGCTCGCCATGGGAATTATCCTGACCGGCATGGGATCGGACGGAGCGCAGGGGATGGATGCCATTCATCGGGAGGGTGGTTTGACGGTGGGTCAGGACGAGCCGAGTTGCGCAGTCTACGGCATGCCTCGCGTCTGCGCGGAGATGCACATCCTCGACCGGGTCGTGCCCCTATCGCGGGTTCCGCACGAGATTCTACAAGCCACCCGCTACCGCAAGACCAGCGCGAGTTAAGCCGGCGCTCCCCAATCAAACGGATCCATGTCCAAGACTTCTCGCACCCTGCTCAACAGCATGGGGAGGGAAAAGGGTTTGGCCAGGTATTTCTTGCCATAAGAAGATAGCTGACACAATGCGAGCTGTTCCACATAGCCGCTCATCAGCAGAACCCGGATGTGAGGACACAAAACCAGGAGTTCGTTCGCCAGTTCGTGGCCGCCGATTCCTGGCATGACGAGATCGGCGAGAAGCAAGTCCACCTGCTCCCCACATTTGCGGTGAGCTTCTAGTGCCTGAGCTGCGCTGCCAGCGATCACGACTCTGTATCCGGCCGACTCGAGGGCTTCACCGGCCGCCTTCCGTACAAATGCTTCATCTTCGGCCAGAAGAATGGTCTCTTTCCCGCCGCACTGCTGTGTGTCCGCAGATGCGGCGCCGATCGTTACTTCGAGAGAGGCTTCGAGGGAGGGTTCGACGGAGGCCAGAGACGCAATGTCCGGCAGACTCGCGGCTCTCCTCTCGTAACGCGTGTCCTCGACTCGGGCCCGAGAATTCAATTTTCTTCCTCCTAACTATGCGTGCTGTCCAGCAGATTCGTGGCCATCCGTCTTTTCCAAGGCAATGAGCTGTAAGCAAAAGAACTCCCATCACTTAGCTCGGGGAGACACCATCGTTGGGAGGTCTTTCTGACAACTACATGGTCCATTCCGGGACTGCGCGACGCAACGGGTCCCAATGTGGGAGACTGAAACGGATTCCGCCTGCTTCTCGCGAACCGTGGCGGTTTTGTTACTTCGGGCTGGTGAGGATGGTTCCGTTCGGATCCAGCAAGAGCTTGCGGGTTCCCGCCGGCGCAGATAAGCGAAACGGAGTTTCCGCTCCGTCGGCAAATACTCGTCCTAGCAGCACAGGGGTCTTTCCGGCGGCCACTGCATAGAGAGGCACGGACGTGACTAGGTCTACCGGTGCGTCCTTCTGCCGTATGATCCCGGTCACGACCGTAGCGTTCGCCTTGGCTGCGAACTTGACGTTCTGCAACTCCAGCCTGGGCAAAGAAGTGCCGTTCACCCAGCCATCCAGGAACCAGTCGAGTGAAGCTTTGCCTTCATATCGCAACGACGGCGGAAGATCCTCGGCAAAAACATTCAGCAGTTCCCGAGTGCTGATGGCTTTTCCTTCGTAGCGCTCGCGAACTTTGCGCAACGAACGAACGAAGGGCTCCTCGAGTCCGCCGCGACTCGCATCCTTTCGCTCAACCTCCGTTGCGGTGTCCTGCAACATCGAACGCAGCATGTGGAACAGCCACGTCCCTCGTCCATAAGTGATGGCTTCATAGCCTTCGGGAAAATGGGACGAAAGCAGACGGCTTCCCAAGGTTACAGGTCCGGCGTCTTTCGGAAGATTGCCGTTCTTATCTTTCGCGACCAGATCCTGTCGATATTTCTCCATGGTCTGGCGAAAACTCGCTGGATTGTTTTCCTGCAGAATCATCAACGAACAATAATTCGCCAATCCTTCCGAAAACCACTGATCACGGTAGGTGCTCCAGGTGACCAGGTCTCCCCACCACTGATGCGCGGCTTCATGTGCGGGGACTTGTTGGTCAAGCAGTGTGCCCGCGGCACTCATGTGGAGTTCCTCGCGTTCCTCTCGACTCAGAAAAGCATAGGAAGACAGGAAGATCAACCCGGGCCACCCTTGGCTTTCCCGCCCCGGCAGCTGAGTCAAAGCAAGTTTGCTGTAGGGGAACGGGCCGAATCGCTCAGCGTAGTAACGAATCGCCCGAGCAGTAAACTCGGCCACGGCTGTCGCGTTCCGCGCTGGCGAGGGTGCGGGTGGAGCGATCAACGGCATGGGCATCTTGCGCGGGGACACCCTCGAGTCGGATTGAACCTGGGGCGGTGGTGTAAGGAAGTCTCGTTCCACGCCCGGCGTCGCGTAGGCTTCCACATTAACATTCCCCGCTTGCGCCGAGCCTCGAACATACTTGCCAAGGTCGAAGCCAGCGACGGGGATGGGTCTTTCCGAGACCCAACGCGATACTTGCTCTTCGCCAGCGCTCTGCGGCGCGGTTTGTGCGGGAGCTTTGGATGACGTTGACGGGGGCACTGGCTTGCCCGTCGCCACCAGAATCCACCCAGACGGATAACGAAAAGTAAGATCGAAATCGGACATCGCCAGCCCCCGATTTGGATACCATGTGCCGCGCGCACCTACGTAGAGCAGTCCGCTGCCAGCTTCGGCCAACACTTCTCCAGCGTAGACGAAGCGCAAGTTGATGGTCTGTCCTTTCTTTGCCGGTTCGTTCAGAATCACGGCTACCTGATCATTTCCCCGGCGCGCCAGCTGCGTTCCCTCCACTGCTGGGTTTTGGATGTATTCCACCGCTCGCCCGTCCTGCTCTACGGTTTGAATCTTCAGAAAGCGCGACAATTCGAACACTAGGAAACGCGATCCGTCCCGCATCACATCGAGATGCAGTTTCACCACGGCATCCAGCTGCTTGGGTGGTCTCACCCGCGCATCGATCACATAATCGCGCACGAGGATGGGATCTTCACGAGCCGTTGTGTCTGCCAGCGATGTCGGAAGGTTCTGTCCCTGACCGGACCGCGCGCCCTGCCCCGCACCTTCGATCGAGAATGAAGTCCAGACGTCGTAGTACAGACCCCCCTTTTCAGCGGTCTTGTTTTGCCCGGCTTCAACTTGTTCCCTTGCGACCGAGTCGAAGAGAATGTCGAAGATACCGAGCTTGTTCCCCTGCAGCCGGGCGTGCAACATGCGATCAGCGGAATCCGCGCTTCTCGGGGCTGAAGAATCCTGCGAACTCCCACCCTGGACCGGAAGCATTTCACTAAAACTCGCCAGCAGTCTCATGGCGTCCGCCTGGGCTAGGTTGCGCGCCGTCTCGTTCCACCGGGCAACAAATTCCTGTGCATCCTCCGGCGCCCTGAGGCTGGGCTGCAGCTCAGCGGCGGTGTTGTCGTTGAAGCGGAAGTACGCGGTCGTGAACCGCTCTTCCAGAATCGCCATCCCCGTGAAGAGGCTCATCGACTTTCGTTCCACGTCGTTGGGTGGGACCAGCAACACTTCGCCATCGCCCTCAAAAAAGGCTCCGGTAATCCTGCCCAACACATCCTGGGTGAAGGCAATCGTGCCGTCCTCCAGTGTGATATGGATCGAGGGCCGATCCAGTGAACCATCTCGCACTTTGAAGACTCGCGTAGGATCGAGCCCGACGCTGCTCAGTTGCAAGTAGAGCGACTCCGCCGGTCCTGGTCGGTGCGACGGTGCCGGAACCACCGGTGTTTGCGCACTCGACGCCAGGGGAAATGCCAGAACTGACAGGCACATCGCCAGCGCGATTCCAAATCCGCCCCGTGCGGGCGGTACTTTCGTCACGTAAATGGGTGCCTCCACGTTGCTAGAATGCGCTTGAATGCGTTTCCGTGTCACTACCTTAATAATCACGTGGGGAATGCTCGCCTTGGCGGCATCGGCTGATACCATCCATTTGAAGAATGGCCGGACCATCCTCGCCGACCACGTCCGCGAAAATGGCAACCGTTATGAATACGACATCGGCGACGACAGTTATGCCATTCCCAAGAGTTCGGTAGACCGCGTCGAAGCCGGCGGCATGGCCGCCACTAATAACGTCTCTTCTGGTGCAACCAAGGGTGTGAGCGATCTGCCGGTTTTTGCCCCGGCGGATAGTCTTGCGAACGAGGGCGACCTTCCCAAGACAATCGTTAAGGACGGCAAGGTTGACCCCGACGCTCTTGCCAAGCTTGAAGGCAAGGGAAATGTAGACTTAAGCGCAACGGCTGACTTCATTGCCGGAAAGTTTGAATTCGAACATGGCAACATCGATCAGGCCCGCCATTACTTCGACAGCGCCCTCCACTTCCAGCCGGAGAACTCAACCGTCCTTATCTACTACGCGGCCCTGCTGGTGCGCATGGGGAACGCTTCGCAGGCGCTCTCGTATGCTCAGCGCGCCGTGAGCGCGGCTCCCCAGTCACCCGATGCCTACACCGTGCTCGGCTACGCGCAGCAGGCTTGCGACCGCACCAAAGACGCCGTCGCTTCGTGGAAGCATTCCCTCGAACTGCGTCCCGATCCTACCGTCCAGCAATACCTGGCAAAAGCGCAGCGCGAGCAAAACGTGGAGACCGATTTCGCCCAGCGCGAAAGCAGCCATTTCGTGCTGCACTACGAGGGTAAGCAGACTTCCGAAGCATTCCGCGGGCAGATCCTGGGCGCGCTCGAATCCGACTACAATGACCTGGCTCGTGATCTGGGCACGCCGCCCCGCGACAACATCCTGGTAACGCTCTACACCGAGCAGGCTTTCTTTGACGTTACGCGTGCGCCTTCCTGGTCGGGAGCCCTCAACGACGGCAAGCTCCGCATCCCCATCAGCGGCCTCAATTCCGTGACGCCCGAGTTGGCGCGGGTTTTGAAGCATGAACTCGCCCACTCGTTCATTAATCAGCTTTCCGGTGGGCGCTGTCCGCCCTGGCTGCACGAGGGCATTGCCCAGCTTCTTGAACCCAAGACCCTGGGCAGCGACGGACACCAATTGGCTCTGTTATTCAAGTCGCAACGCAACATCCCGCTGAATGTTCTGGAAGGCAGTTTCATGCGCTTCTCTGGCACGGAAGCCTACCTGGCCTACGCGGAGTCTCTGGCTGCGGTTTCCTACATCAACGATTCTTACGGCCTGGGCGACATCCAGAGAATTCTGCAGCGCCTCAGCGAGGGCAGTTCCACTGAAGCCGCCTTGCGCGCAACCATCCACTCTGACTACGGCCAACTCGAGTCCGAGACGGGTAAATACCTCAGCGACAAATACGGTGATTAGTGCATTTGCCCGTCGCCATCGCTTGTGCTACTTTCGGCTCTTAGTTCACCCATCGAATGTGCCCTCTATTCCAGTCGCGTGCGCCGCACCCTCTGCCCGCCATCGAGCCCGTCCCCAGCGAGTTTCCGAAGATCAACGGCGCGGAAATCGCCGCGGCCACCTACGGACAGCGGGTCGCGGGAGATTTCTATGACTCCTTGCGAGTCAGCCCGGAACGGATTTTGTTTGGCTTGCTTGATGTGGCTGGACGTAGGGATACCAATCAGCTGATCCTCTCGGCTGCACAGAACATCTTTCGCACGCTGGGAA
This sequence comes from Acidobacteriaceae bacterium, assembly GCA_003165855.1. GTDB lineage: Bacteria > Acidobacteriota > Terriglobia > Terriglobales > Acidobacteriaceae > Sulfotelmatobacter. The sequence goes on from PMXH01000189.1 coordinate 9,013, forward strand.
CTGAACTTTTCTCGCGGCCCGACATCAACGAATCCGATGCCATGACCGACCTCTGTCTTCGACTCAACCGCGGCCTGATGGAAGCCGCCGCGGGCGTTCACTCCTGCCCGGCATTCATCGGCTGCTACCACGAAAAATTCGGCACCCTGTGCTACACCAATGCCGGGCATACGCCGGGACTCCTCCGCGACAGCACTGGCATTGCCGAACTTGGCTCTACGGGGCTGCCGCTCGGTCTTTTCTCCCACGCCACCTGCGACGCTCCCACCGTTGGCCTGGAAAAAGGTGCGGTTCTTCTGCTGGTTTCGCGAGGGGTCGTAGAAGGCAAGTGCAAAGAGGAGAAGGTCGATGATCTGGAATTCGGCCTGGAACGCGTAAAAGACCGCTTGCGGGCCGATTCTTCGCCGACTGCCCAAGCGCTTTCCGGATCTATTTTGAAGAGCGTTGGTGAATTCACCTGCGAACCCCTGGTGCCAGATGACCTGACCGCCCTGGTCTTTGTGCGGACCGCCTAGCCGCATCCCAGCAACCCGCCGGACGCTCCGGCGCATCGGATTATGACAGGCAGGCCTGTGTTTGGCCGGACGTAGTAAAATATCCGAGGCCAGCCCTTGCTCGTAAGCCCGGGCAATGTGCCGGGCCGCCGAAATCCTATGAAGAGACCCTTTCTGATACTCGTCGCAATAACCTGTCTGTCCGCGTTCGCCGCGGGGCAGGTCGTCGAGGAAATTGTCACCCGCGTGAACGGTCGGATCATTACGCTTTCGGAGTTCCAACGCAGCAAGGACCAGCTTAAGGACGATGTCAAACAGCAGGACCCGGCCAATGCGGACAAGCTCTTTGAGCAGCGCGAAAAGGACATCCTGCGCGATCTCATCGACCAGCAACTCCTGCTCGAAAAGGGCAAAGACCTCGACATTACCGGCGATACCGACCTCATTAAGCGCCTTGACCAGATGCGTAAGGACATGAAGCTGGAAACCATGGAGGAGCTTGAAAAGGCCGCCACCGCCCAGGGCATCTCCTACGAAGACTTCAAGCAGAACATGCGGAACCAGATCATCACGCAGAAGGTGATCGGGGAGGAAGTTGGCTCCCACCTCACCATTCCCAAAGAGGAAGAACAGAAGTTTTACGACGAACACAAGAGCGAGATGGAGCAACCCGAGTCGATTAGGCTCAGCGAGATACTGATCGCACCTCAGAAGGCCGCCGCCGATAAGCCTGTCCCGAATAAGCCGGCCGATGGCAACGGCGTTGACTCCGGCGTCGCCCAGAACGCAAAGACCCAGGACGATGCCGCCAAGCAAGCCGCCGAGGCTGCGGCTCTTTCCGCGGCCGATGCGAAGGCCAGCGATGTGCTCAAGCAGATCCGTGCTGGCGCCAGCTTTGATGACGTGGCGAAGAAGAATTCCGAGGGTCCCTCGGCGGCACAAGGCGGCGACCTTGGCGTCTTCAAGCGCGGAACTCTCGCCAAGGAACTTGAAGATAAGACATTCGCCATGAAGTCCGGCGAAGTCACCGACGTAATCCGCACCAAGCAAGGCTATGTCATCCTGAAGGTTACCGACCACCAGATGGCAGGCATCCCTCCCTTGAAGGAGATCGAGCCGAAAATTCAGGACGCTCTGTATTACGAGAAGCTGCAGCCCGCGCTCCGCGCTTATCTAACCAAATTGCGCGAAGAGGCCTACATTTACACTATGACGGGTTACGTCGATTCCGGCGCCAGTCCGAACCAGACGGCGCCGATCGAGACCGCCACTGCCAAGCCATCTGACTCAAAGAAGCTGAAGAAGAAAAAGAAGCTGGGCATTATCTAGGAACACGGCTGCTAAGACGCCGATCTGGTACCGATCCCGGAGTATTCCTGCCCCGGGACTGCGCCCTCGCGTCGCCGTCTTCTCCCTTTCTGATTTACACTGATGGAGAGAATGAAGGATTTCTACATCAGCGACTGTACCCGCCACGAAAACAAGATCATCACTTCCAACTTTGTCGTGGTCAGCAAACAAATCAAGCCGAAAAAGACGGGCGAGCCCTACCTCGCCCTTACCCTCGGCGACCGCAGCGGACAGCTCGAAGCCAAAATGTGGGACAACGTGGAAGAAGTACTCAATGCCTTCGAGCAGGACGATTTCCTCAAGATCAAGGGCTTGGTCAACAAGTACAAGAACCGTTTCCAGCTGACCATCCACAAGGTGCGCAAGCTGGGCGAATCAGAAATCGATTTCTCCGATTACCTTCCCAAGACCACCAGGAATATCGACGAACTCTGGCAGACCTTAACCGATTTCGTAGGTTCGTTTCAGAACCCTCATCTCAAATCGCTGGTGCGGGCCTTCATGTCCGACCCTGAAATCGCCGCCGCTTACCGTAACGCTCCAGCCGCCAAAACCCTGCATCACGCTTATATCGGTGGCCTGCTGGACCACGTCGTCTCGCTTTTTCGTTCCTGCGACCTGGTCTGCCGAAACTATCCTCAGGTCAACCGCGATCTGTTGCTTACTGGAGTATTTCTCCACGACATCGGCAAGATCCACGAGCTCGCCTACAATCGCTCGTTTTCCTACACCACGCGCGGACAGTTGCTCGGGCACATGATCATTGAACTTGAGATGTTGCAGGCCAAGCTTGCGCTGGTCCCTGACTTTCCGCCCGAACTCAAGACTCTTCTTGAGCATCTCATCATCAGCCACCACGGCGAGTACGAATTCGGCTCGCCCAAGTTGCCCATGTTTCCCGAAGCGCTCCTGCTGCACTATATGGACGACCTCGACTCCAAGATGGAGGCCATGCGCGCCCACTTTGAGCGCGAAGCTGATATGGAAAGTCCGTGGACCAGCTACAACCCATCGCTCGGACGCCCATTGCTGAACAGCGCGAAGTTTCTTACCCCCAAGGTCACTCCCCCGGCGGATTCTTCCTCAACCGCGGAGGCTGAGGACGATGCGGAACCCGCCAGCGAATCCCGCGAAGAAACCCCGATACTGCCGGGTTTCAAGCCTTAGCTCTCGGAGGATTACTTCCGCACTATGCTCGGCCCCAGCAGACGATCTTCGAGCTTTTCTGTCCTCCCAACCTCTGATATCTCACCCCGAGATATGCCCCCGACGCTCAATGAGTGAGAGGCGATTTCTCGCTGACTAAACCAACATTCCAATGAAAGTGCACGATGCATTTCTTGGAACTGCTGTTTATTCGCTGCCTTAAGTAATTCATTCGAGGACAGTTGCCCGTTGACTCGGAATTGATCTTGTATGTATTGACTGGAATGGAGGGAGAGCTGATGCTGCAATGATGAGGGCAATACATCTCCCCGTCGGCACCACGCTAGTTTCAGGTTTCGTCTTTGCTCTGTTGAGTGCCGCGAACATTGCCTGTTTCGGCCAGACAGTGATCATTCGCATCGTCAACGTCACAAATGAAAGCCCAGTGAGGAATCGATACGTCTACATCTCCGGAATGACTGGAAAGCCACTTTCCGAGCAAGACGAACGACGCAAACTCCTTACCAAACCGATCAGCCCCGAATTGCGCCTTGTAACCGACGCCAACGGCGAGGCCCAGTTTGAACTCCCGAAACCTGCGCCCGCTTACTTCTATATTCGCGCGGTGCTGAGCATTCCACGCTGGGATTGTACTTGCGTTCTGCGGGTCTCGACCGAAGAGGTGATGCGCAAAGGGCTCATGACAGAGTCGCCGTACGCCGAACGCACGCCTGCTAAGGAACCCATGCAGCCAAGACCAGGGGAGGTCCTTTTCGGTCTTAGACCAACACCGTGGTGGTGGTGGATTCTGTATCCTATAGAAAAAGGTTAGCGTCTTCTAGATCTGGGCGCGGTAAACGTACATCTGCTGTCAGCCCGGATAACTTTACCTAACACGCGTTTACACCCATCGGCCCCCAGTTCAAGAGCGAAAATGGGTAGGCCTGCAAGTCTGAAAGGACGCATGAAGATCATGCTCGATTTCAGTCGCTTCGAATTACTCACCTTCGATTGTTACGGCACCCTCATCAACTGGGAGGAAGGAATCCTCCGCTGTCTGCACCGCGTCCTCGCGGCCCACGGCAAAGTCGCGGACGATGCCACCATCCTTCAGTTCTACGGCGACTTCGAAGCCCGCGCGGAGCAGGGAGAGTATCGCCGCTATCGCGAAGTTCTTCAGTCGGTTGTGCGGCAGTTCGGAGAACAAATGGGCTTCGCGCCCACGGACCGGGAAGTCCGCTCGCTGCCCGAGTCTTTGCAAGAANNCTGTAACGGCGCTCCGCGAACTCCGGAGCCGCTTTCGATTGGCCATCATTTCTAACGTGGACGACGATCTCTTCGCCGCCACGCGGCCTCAGCTTGAAGTCGACTTTGAGCAGATCATCACCGCCCAACAGGCAAGGGCTTACAAGCCGTCATTGAAGATTTTCGAACTCGCGTTGAGCCGCATCGATGTTCCCGCCCACCGTATCCTGCACGTGGGCCAGAGCCTCTACCATGATGTAATTCCCGCGCAGTCGCTCGGCTTGGCCACGGTCTGGGTCAACCGTCCATCGGCGCGAACTGGAGTCGGCGCCGTCAAGGCGGCAGAAGCGCATCCGGACTTGCAGGTGTCCAGCCTCGCCGAGCTTGCTACCGCTTGTGCCCAACCGTGAGTTCCGCACTCCGAATTGTCATCCCGAGCGCAGCGAGGGACCTTGGTGTTCGCCGTGACGGCAGCAGTGATCGCGCAAGCAGAAACCAAGATCCTAGCTCGGGCTCGGGATGAAACTGTGTCTTGATCCGCCGCGCTGCTAGAAGTTGGCGGGAATCTTCACAACTCTCTTCTGAATCGCCCACATGACCAGCTCGGCCTTGTTGTGGATGCCAAGCTTCCGCATCAGATTGAACTTGTGCGCGTCTACGGTCTTGCTGCTCAACCCCAGAACTGTTGCCGCCGCCCGCACCGTCTTTCCTTCCGCCAACAGCTTCAGCACTTCCCGTTCGCGGGTGGTGAGAGCACGTTCTTGTGGGACCAGCGTTTCAGTGGAGCGCTGCGGGTCACGTCGGAAAATAGCTTCCTGACGGTTCGGCGTCCTATAGTTTGGTGTCCCATAGTTCGTCGAATCACGGTCCGTGGCAAGATCATCCGACGCATGACCACGGCACGAGTTCCGCACCATCTCCACCAGTTCCTCCACGGAAGTATGCCGCGCCGTACAGCTTTCGGTTGTGGTTCGCAGCGAGGCGAACCCAGAACTGGCCTGTTCCTGCATGCTCAAGAACACAAGTTTGGTGTGGGGAGATTCTCGAGATAGCAAAAGCGCTGCTTCAGCTGCGGGTAGGCCAAACGTCGCGGCATCCGCGATGACAACGTCCGGCCGGTACTCGTAAACCTTCCGCAGACACTCGGCCGCGTTTCCAGCTTCGCTTACGACCTCAAGATCGGGCTCGTCCCGCAGCAAACGCCGCAGACCCTGCCGCAATAGAACGTGATCATGCGCGAGCACGCACCGAATCTTCCTGCCGGGGAATACTATTTCCTTTGGATCTGTGCGGGGGGACACAGTTCCTCCTGTTTGGCCAGAGAATTTGTGAAGTGATGCAGACCCTTAACCAGAGCCGAAATCGAGAAGGCACGAAGAACGCCTGGTTATTGTAGCAATCATTCACCCTCCTGTGCATGCGGAAATCTGAGAACGGCTGCCTTTTCTTGTGCGTCCGTCCGGAAATGCAACTTTCTTTCTCCATCTGGAAACTCCAGAGGGACGCCGTATCAGGTAGAATCGACCACTTATGCTGCGCTACTTCACCGCCGGAGAATCTCACGGCGAAGCTCTGGTCGCTTTTCTTTCCGGCCTGCCCGCCGGACTCAAAGTGGACCAAGGCTTCCTGGACCGCGAACTTTGGCGCCGGCAGCAGGGCTATGGACGCGGCGGCCGCATGAAGATCGAGC
>PMXH01000523.1 GCA_003165855.1 Acidobacteriaceae bacterium
CTGTGGAAGACCTACGACATGGGCTCGGAGCAGCAGGTGCACGCTCTGCGCGGCGTCAACCTGAGGATCGAGCGGGGCGAGTATGTCGCCATCATGGGACCTTCGGGTTCGGGCAAGTCCACGCTAATGAATCTTATCGGTTGCCTGGATACGCCCACCAAAGGCGAATACTGGCTGAACAGCCAACTGGTGAGCGAACTCGACGACGACGAACTGGCGCGCATCCGCAACAAGGAAATCGGTTTCGTGTTTCAGACCTTTAACCTGCTGGCCCGCGCCACCGCTCTGCATAACGTGGAACTGCCGCTGATCTATGCCGGCGTTCCGACCGCGGAGCGTATCGAACGCGCCAAGGGTGCGTTGGCGGCCGTGGGCATGGAATCGCGCATGACGCACAAGCCGAACGAACTCTCCGGCGGCCAGCGTCAGCGCGTCGCCGTCGCCCGCGCTCTCGTCAATCGGCCTTCCATCATTCTCGCGGACGAGCCCACCGGCAATCTCGATTCGCAGACGGGCAGCGAAATCATGGCCTTGTTCGACCGCCTGCACGGTGAGGGAAACACCATTGTGCTGGTCACCCACGAGCATGACATCGCCGAATACGCTCACCGCGTGGTCCACATCAAGGACGGAGCGGTCGAGCGCGATGAGCGGAAGAAATAAATTCTGCTCCCGGCGGGTTAGTCCAGGTGACTAAGTTCAGAGTAAGTGCAGAGCGAGCCGCTTAGAGCGAAAGGCGCGGCCCGGGAACTACCTCCAACTGCGGGCCGATTTTCCGGCGCCGTGCATCGCTGCTTCCTCGACATTTTTCACCGCTGCCACCGCTATCTGGTCACGCCCATTGCGCTTGGCCTCATACAGTGCGGCGTCGGCCGCTGCCATCAACTCCTTGGGTGAACTACCATGGTCGGGGAACACCGCGACTCCCACGGAAATTGTGAGCATCCCCATCGACTTGCCCTGGTGCAGGACAGTGAGTTCCTTCATTTTCAGTCGCAAGCTCTCGGCTCGCGCACAGGCAGCCTCCAGATTCGCAGTGGGCAGGATGACGACAAATTCTTCCCCTCCGAACCGGCATACGAAATCCTCTGCCCGAATGCCCTTGGTCAGGGAAGCTCCGGTTTCGCGCAATACCGCATCGCCCGCATCGTGGCCATAGGTATCGTTGAAGTTCTTGAAATGGTCCAGATCGATCATGAGGACCCCGAGAGACTGTGACGCGCGAGCCGCGCGCCGGACTTCACGCTCCAATATCTCTTCCAGGTACCGGCGGTTATAGAGCCCGGTCAAGGCATCCCGAACCGATTGGGTTCGCAGCGCTTCGCGCAGTCTTATGTTGGCGATGGACAATCCCAATTGTCCCGCAAACGTCGTCTTGAATGAGAGTTGCGACGCCTCCAGGTGCGGCGCCTCGTCCGTAGCCTGAAAGTGCAGGATGCCCAGCGTTTCGCCCTGCGCCAGGATCGGGACGCACAAGTATGTATTCTTAACGCCCGCTGCGTGAGCACACGGCGCGGTCGGGTCGCCCGCAACCACCAGATGGGGATGCCCCGTGCGCAGCGCCCAGCAGGAAGTTGCCTCAAACTCCATTGCGGGAAGCTGGCAGTCGGCCCACGAGCCGATCACGTCGGCCAGGCTTCGCGAACCGTTCAGCAGCGCCACCGCTCCCCGGACGGCGGGAAATATTCTGGGCGCAAAACCCAGAGCGGCCGCGATCAGCTCGTTCAGACTGATACAGCTTTGCAGCAGTTCGCCCATCTCCGCCAGCATGGTTGCCCGTTGCGAGCGCTTTTCAAGCTCCTTCATCATGTTCTCGTTCTGCTGGTCGAACTGGTTTCGGTCGCGGTCTTTCTCTACTATCTCTTCCTGCAACCGGGCGTTGGTGTCAGCCAATTCCATGGTTCGTTCCAGAATCTGTTCTTCCAGAATCTGCTGGTTCTGCTTCTGATCTTCAATGTCGGTGCACGTGCCGAACCATTTGACAATCTCTCCCGTGGCGTCGCGGATCGGATTGCCCCGGGCTAAGAACCAGCGGAAGGTTCCATCTTTCGCGCGCATCCGATACTCCACATCGTAGGGATCCCCCGTACGCAACGCGTTTCCCCACTTCTCCAGACAAAGCGGCAGGTCATCGGGATGGATCGCCACCGTCCACCCCGAGCCCTGGCATTGCTCCAGCGTCAGCCCGGTGTAATCAAAACATCTTTGGTTGAAGTAATCGTCCGCGCCACCTGGATTGGCGGTCCAGATGATCTCGGGAATCGCTTCGGCCATCGTGTGGAAATACAACTCGCGTTCCCGGGCTATGCTCAGATCGCCTTTGCGCAGATCTACGAACCTGTCGAAGATAGACGACGCAATTGCAACAGCCAGCACAAAGAGACTGATTGCACCGATGGCGATGGCGCCTACTTGGGAAACGCCGATGGCGTAGGTGAGATCAGCCGCAATCCCGGAAGCGTGGAGGGTCGCCGCCCACATCCCGGTGTAGTGCAGAAGTGGAATGGCACTGCCCAGGGCGATGGCTCCGATGAATTTTCTCCGGCTCGCCCGCATCTCATTCCGTAACCGGAAGGCAACTTGCAGGGCCGCCAGAGAAGTCACAATGGCCAGCCCGATCGAGAGCGCAACAATTCTGCGGTCGTACACAACCACCGCCGAACAGCGCATGGCAGCCATGCCGATATAGTGCATAGCCGCAATTCCACCGCCCATCACCACGCTGCCCGCGATCCCCTGCCAGACATTCATCTCCGGCCGGCTAACCACAAACAGCGCCACTGCGGAGGCGGCAATCGCCGCCAACAACGAAAACAGCACAGTGGGAAGATAGTAAAAGACCGGTATTGGCATGAGAAAGGCAAGCATGCCGACATAGTGCATCGACCAGATCCCCAGGCCCATCGCCGCTGCTCCACAGCTCAGCCACAGGGCGCGTGCCCAGCCCCGAGCGCAGGTTACGCGGCCCGCCAAATCCAGTGCAGCATAGGAGGCAAACATCGCCAGCACGACAGAAAGCGTCACCAATCCGTAGTCGTAGCTGCCGTTCATCACCGTGATTGCATTCATCGTTTGCCTACGATGCCCCAACCTGTCGCAGAAGACTTTCGGAGAACGGTGGACGGATCGGATTCCCCGGGCTGGCCTTTTCCTGGCCATCCACCATATACATCGGCTGTATTCCCGGTTTCCGGGTTAGGAGTCGCTAAGGAGCTGCCACATGTCTTGTGGGACCAGAGTTATGTGGCAAGACCAGAAGGGTCTCGGGCCGGGAGGTTGTGAAAATCGAGAATTGAAAGTCGAATTGCGTCGCCTGGACTACAGTGCGTTGTTTGCGGGTTTCACTGCATCTTAGCGCTGTCGGCGGGCCCGAGTGGACCGGCGAGGAAGAAATTGTGATCGTAGAGGTTGCGGTACATGCGTCCGGCGATCTCCGCCGCCTTGGGACCGAAGGTGGGCCGTCCGCCCTGCAGGAAAATTACCACCACCACGCGTCCACTGCTGGTGTTTGCATAGGAGGCGAACCAACCGAAACGGGTTCCGGCGTGGGAGCAGGTTCCAGTTTTGCCCAGAATCTCCTCCTCGCTGAAGTTGAGCCCGAGCCGGCGTGCTGTGCCATATTGCACCGCTCCAGCCATGCCGTCGGAGATTTCAGGAATTAGCGGAGCGATATCAAGTTGCCGCTTGATGCGCGGCTGGAAATTCGCGATTTCGTCCGGCGACGTCGGATGCTGCAGGTAATAAAGCGTGCCGCCGTTCGCGATCGCTGAAACCATTGCGCCTAACTGCAAGGGCGTCATGGAAACACCTTCGCCGAACGAACACATCTTGCCCACGCCGCCCAGTTTTTCCGGTATCACTTCCTCCGGATACGTACCCAATTGTTCGCCTGCGATATCGTAGCCAGCCAGTTCGCCCAGGCCGTATTGATGAGCGTAGTAGGAGACTTTCTCGAAGCCCAGCTTGCGTCCCAGCGCCTCGAAGTATGCGTTGTTGGAGTGGGCCAACGCCGTGGTGAGGTTCATCCGGCTGCGCCCCCCGAGTGCGACCTCGGTTTCCTTCGAAACCACGCCTTCGCTCAACGCTGCCAGCGCCACGGAAAGTTTGATAGTCGAGCATGGCTGTGCGCCGCTCGACAGTGCCAGTTTCTGATTCACCATGGCCAGCACACGTCCGCTGGTCGGCTCAATCGCGACTATCGTGCCGTTCATGTTGCCCAAAGCATCAATGGCTGCCTGGCGCACGACCAGATCTTCGCCGTCGGTAACATCGCCGCCGGTAATTCCATCGGCGAACGAACTCATGAAAAAGCGCTCGTGATAACTGTGCCGGCGGCTGCTCGCCGAAGTCCTCGTAGCTGAAGTCCGCGTAAGGGTTGCGCGCGCAGTTCCCGCGCTGGCGCTGAGAGGCCGGCGGCCGCTGGTGCTGTGACTGCTGGCCAAATGCCGCATCCGGCGCTTAGTGTGCTGGCTCTCACTCACCTTCTGGGATTTCCCTTTGCTGGTATTCAGCGCGTGCGTGCTAACGTGCGCGGCCCACATTGCGGGAGCAAGAAGCAACCCTGCCACCATCACCACCAGACAAAGATAGCGCGTTCTCAACTTGAACATCTCCAGTTCGTTCCCCTCATCCGGGCTCTAAGCTCCGGATTGCTGATCCCAGTTTCCCTGTCTACTTGGATGCACGTTTCGTTGCACATCTATTCCGATGCACGACGCCTGCCAGCCACCCTCATTGACCGGTAACTTTGCCCACTGCGTTGATATTACGAGAGTTAAACCGTTTCAAGCAATCACAAAGTTTCTATAGTGAGAAACACTAATTTCGATCTAAACCATTATGGAACAAGTAGTTAAACGGGAATTACTTTCGTTCCAGAGTCCACAGTAACCGTTACCTCGTTACTGAAAAGATACTACCCTCTGCGCAAAGTTTTTCTCTTTCGCTCTTCGACCTTATCCCCCGATTGGCTTGATTTCTAGCCCCTGAAAACTCCCTTTCCTCACATGACTTCGCCCCGCTTGCGCAGAAATGCCGGAACATCCAGGTCGTCCTGCTCGAAATTCGCCACCATCGCGCTGCGCATTGTATCCAGCGAGATCACTTCAGCTCCAGCATGGGCCATCGCCACCGGCGAGGGCTCCGGCGTGGTGGAGTACTTTTGCATCACAGGCTCGGACATCGATTCCCGAAATTGGTCCGGGAAAGGCTCTGGCGCGGGTTGCGACGGACCCACCGGGTCGGGAAAATCCATGGCGTCATCGTGGGTGGCGGCAAACGAATGATGCACTTCCGCCGGCCGCTGGTGCATCCGGCTCACTTCCTTGAAGCCGGTGGCGATCACCGTGATCTTCACCGTATCCTTCATCTTCTCGTCCATCACCGCGCCGAAAATGATATTCGCGTCTTCGTGCGCCGCGCTCTGGATGATGGTGCACGCCTGCTGCACTTCGGCCAGCTTCAGCGAAGCCGAACCCGTGATGTTGATGAGAATGCCGCGCGCTCCATCGATCGCGCCCGCCTCGAGCAATGGAGACGCAATCGCCCGCTGCGCCGCTTCCGTCGTGCGATTCGCGCCGCTTGCGGTCGCGGTGCCCATCACGGCATAACCCATGCCGGCCATGATCGTCTTCACGTCAGCGAAGTCGCGGTTGATAATGCCGGGAATCGTGATGATGTCGGAAATTCCCTGCACGCCCTGCCGCAGAATGTCATCGGCGATGCGGAACGATTCGAAGAATCCCGCATTCTCCGCCACCGCCAGCAGCTTTTCGTTGGGAATCACGATGGTCGTGTCCACCGATTCCATCAATTCAGCGATACCCTTCTCGGCCTGCGTCATGCGCCGTTTGCCTTCGAAGAAAAACGGCTTGGTCACGACCGCAACGGTGAGCGCTCCCATCTCACTCGCCAGCGACGCGATGATCGGAGCCGCACCCGTGCCCGTGCCACCGCCGAGACCGGTGGTCACAAACACCATGTCGGCGCCCTCGAGCGCCTCGATGATCTTGTCGGAATCTTCGAGCGCAGCCTTGCGCCCGATTTCCGGATTCGCACCCGCGCCCAGCCCGTTGGTCAGCTTCACGCCGAGCTGCAGCTTCACGGGCGCGCGCGACATGCGCAGCGCCTGCAAATCGGTGTTGGCAACGATGAACTCGATGCCCTCCACTCCGGCATCGATCATGCGGTTCACCGCGTTGCCGCCGCCGCCACCCACACCGATCACCTTAATCTTGGCATCGTTGAGAGGCTCTTCATTGAAGCTGATGCGAATGCTCGAATCGTTTGTCATAATTCAGTCACCCATGATTTAAATTTCGTCTTAAGCAAGTGGCCAGTGGCTAGCGGTCAGTGGCCAGTAGAATCCTGAGTCCCTTCGTGACCCGGGTTTACTGACCCCTGGCCACTGATCACTGGTCACTGCCTTCATCCCACTAGCAACGCCTTCAATCTCGATCCCCACCTCTCCCCCTGAAACCCGCGCGCCACCCGCGCCCGCTGTCCGTAGGCAACCATGCCCAATATTGTGGCAAACTCCGGTTCGGCCAGCGTGGCCGGCATTTTCGCCAGCGGTGTAGGCCAGGAAAGCCGCACCGGACGCCGCAACACCGACTCTGCCACATCGAACATTCCCGGCAACCGCGAACCTCCGCCACTGAGTACGATGCCCGCCAGACACAGCTCGAACATGCCGCTCTGCCGCAGAGTTTCGCGCATCATCTCAAACAACTCGCGGGCCCGAGGCTCGAGAATCTCCGCCACCAACCGCTGCGGCAGCAACCGCGAGGGCCGGTCGCCCACCGACGGCACTTCGACCTCGTTCCCTTCCGGAATCAGCGTGACGATCGCGTTGCCGTACACTTTCTTGATCTTCTCCGCCTCGGCCAGCGCCGTACACATACCCACCGACAAATCGCTGGTGAAGTGGTCGCCACCCACCGGAATCACTCCCGTATAAGCCACTGCGCCCTGCAGAAAAACGATCAACTCCGTCGATCCCGCTCCTATGTCCGCGAGGCAAACCCCGAGTTCCCGCTCGTCGGCCCGCAGCACGGAATCGGCCGCCGCCAGCGGCTCAAACATCGTGTCGTCCACGTGTACGCCGGCGCGATTCACCGCCGTGATCACGTTCTGCGCCGCGCTCGCCGCCACTGTCACCAGGTGAACGCGAACCTCCAACCGCGCCGCCATCATGCCCAGCGGATCGTGTACTCCCGCCTGATCGTCCAGAATGAATTCCTGTGGCAGCAGGTGCAGCACCTCACGATCGGCCGGCAGCGGAATCGCCCGCGCCCGATCCACCGCCTGCTTGATCTCGTCCCGTCCAATCTCCCGTGGACGCGTGCCCAGGCTGATGCCGCCGTGGCTGTTCACCCCGCGCACGTGCGCTCCGCCGATGCCCACAATGGCGTGCTCCACCGCGGCACCCGCCGCATCCTCGGCTGCCTCCACCGCCTTCTGAATCGACGCGACCGCCTTGTCCAGTTCCACGATCACGCCCTTGCGTGACCCGCGCGACTCGGCCACGCCGTGCCCGCGATAGCGCAGGCCGTTGTCGGTGACCTCCACCATGAGCGCGCACGTTTTCGCACTGCCCACGTCGATTGCGGTCAGAAAGTTTCCCTGCTGGTTCGCCATTCGTTATTAGCACCTCAATAAATTCTTCGATGAATCGCCTGCATCGGTATAAAGTTGCACTCTCTCACTGGCCCGGCCCCTGACTGGTCTGCGTCTTAGCCACCGCCGGACTCGGTTTCTGACCGCCGCTGCCGGAGGGCTTTGCTGTTGGTTTCGAAGGCTGGGACGAAGACTGTTTCCCGCCTGCGGCCCGCAATGCCGCAGTGTCAAGCGCCGCCGGTGAAGTCGTTTTCTTCGCCGCCATGCTCTTCGTTGTCCCGGATGCCCCTAACGTCCTCGTTGAAGCCGTCTTCTTCACGCCCGCAGTAGCTTTCCCCGTCTTCGCCGCAATCTTTTTCACTTTGGTTTTCGCGGCCGCCTTCTTGGTTCCGTTCGCCGCAGCCTTGGGATCGAGTTTTTTCTCTGTCAATTCGAACGCGGGCTTGGGCACGGCACGATCATGCGGCAACAAACGAGTGATCAGCGCCGCCGGCTTCACTCCCGCTGCTGCCGCCGCTTTCGCAACTGCAGGGCTCAATGCCGCCGGCTTCGCGGTTCGCTGCATGTCTGGATTCACAATGATCTGATTGTCGTAACGCAGATCCACCGACTCCAACTTCTGAAACTGCTGCCGCCAACCCTGGGCGTGGCTCACATAGATCCTGTAGCGCCGCAGATAATCCGACGATCCGAGATGCACCAGCACGTCGCCCGCCGCATCGTTCACCCGGACCTTCACGTCTTCCAGATCGGAGAGATCCACTTCGCTCAGATCCTGCGAATAGCGCGCCCCGCCTGAATCCAGGTCGCCCACCATCTCCGCATAAGTCTTCATCCGCGGCGCCCGCGTCGAAAGCGGCTCGCCCGGATTCATTCCCAGAATTACGGGGAAGGAATACTTGTGTTTCGGCGTCAACTCCATCAGCGTGCCGCCTGCGTCAATCAGCGACATCCGCGGCCCCACCCGCGCAAACGCCACCGGCGTGCGCTCGTGAATCTCCACCTTCAGGCGGTTGGGAACAAAGCGCATCACGCTGGCCGATTCCACCCACGGAATCTGCTCCAGTTGAGTCTTCTGCTGCGTCAGAGGAATGAAGAAGATGTTGCGCCCAATGTCGGCGCCCATCACTTCCATGATCTGCGCCTTGGTCACGTTCTGCATGCCCGTGACCTCAATGTTGTCACTCGATTCCACGCGGAAACGCCACGAGTGCTCGCCATAGTGATACAGCGCGGCCGCGGCCAGCCCGCATACACACACCAAGGCGGCAGCCACAACGGCCCACAGCAAACGATTCGCAGTTTTCTTGGGAAGAGAACTTCGGCGGGCGGAGACCCGCTTTTGCCCGCGCAGGAACGGAGATTCCTCATCCACATCCAAGTCGACGAGGCGCGCGTCGTCCATCTCCTCGCGCAAAGCCTCAGCGCTGGGTGGGTACAACTCCTCCTGCAAGATGGTGGAACCCGACTTCCGCGCCATCAGTAGGGTCAGTTGTCGCTTGTGAATCGCTGAGCCTTCAAACTATAACGTCATTTTGTGAATTGAGATAGACAAAATCTTGGTTCTTTTGCACAGGCGGGAACCGGGTTGGGTATCGTCAAGGGGCATCCGCGGAGGGAGCCTGGATAATGTACGAAAGCACCAAAAGCGACATCCGTGCCCGCCGACCGAAAGTCCTTACCCTCAACTGTCGAAATGCCAAGGCAGGAGAGGCCTTCTTGCCTTCGGATTGAGCCCTGCGATTTTTTCGTAGAGAAGAGGCCAGCCATCCCTAATGTCCATTAAACCATCGAGGCCCGTGATCCGCCGATCATGGTCGCGTGGCCAACTCGTCGGCTGCTAACGCTTGGCGGCAAGCGTGACCACAGATATTGCAAGCGTGTACACATTTGTGTATTATTAGGAATCGGAAGTCATGGCCGAATTAACCTTTGAATGGGACGAAGACAAGAACGCAGCGAACATCAAGAGCCACGGCATCGACTTCTTGGACGCCGCATTAATCTTCGAAAACCCGACAATTGAAGCCATTGACGATCGAGAGGACTACGGCGAGTTGAGATGCGTGGCTCTTGGGTTATCAGTTGAGACAGTGCTGCAGGTCGTCTACACGAGGCGCGCAGACAACGCGGTTCGCATTATCAGCGCAAGGAAGGCAAACCGGCATGACACAGAAAAATACTACCGTGAGATATTCGCTTAGCGCGATCAAAAGGAAAATTTCCCGCGGCACAAGCAAAACCCGCGCCGACGCCCCTGAGGCCACGCCTGTCGGTGACGATTTTTGGAAGCGCGCGCGGGTCGTCATGCCCCAAGGCAAGACATCCGTGCATCTCCGCGTTGACAGCGACGTGTTCAACTGGTTCAAGAAACAAGGCGATGGTCATCTTACGCGCATGAACGCGGTTTTACGCTCCTACGTCGAGGCGCACAAACACTAACGCTCAAATGCGGAGAGCCGCCTGCCGCGATCCCAGGGACGGCAAGTTCCTTTCCCTCGCTGTCGCGGGAAGAGCCGACTGCATCGTCTCCGGGGACGGAGATTTGTTGGACATGGCCGCCTACCGGAGTATCCCTGTCTATCGCCCCGCTGAATTTCTTAGGATCTTCGCCGAATCGAAGACATAATCAACGCCAGGAAAGCGAACCAAATAAGAACGGGCGCGGCAATTTCTCCGCGCCCGCCCTTCGAGGACGAAAAAACCTAAATCGGCCCAGCACCCAACTCAACATGCACCACCGGAACATCGACTCGTGGGATGTTCACCCGCACCCGCGGACAAGCCACCATCGGAATCCTCACCGTGTTAAATGCAGCTGGCGCAAAGCGCACCCGCGCAACCTGCGCCTCAACGCGCGCCCGATTGGCCTCCACTCGCGCCACCGCCGCCTCCTCCCGCGCCGACATCGCCTCAAAACGCACCATTCCGCTCTGCGCCCGGGTCATCTTGGTCTGGAGCCGCGCCATAGCAGCAGCCAATCGGCAGGACGCAGTCTCGTCCCGCGCCGCTACCAGGTTGGCGCTTTCCAGAACCCGGCCCACCCGCTCCGAAGCCATATCCGCGAAGACTCCCGACCGGTCGGCAATCCGCGCGACCACGCCCTCCACGGCCCGGTGCGCTATTTCCAACCCACCGTCCTGATAAAAGCCGTTCAATCCCAGCGCCAGCACCCCCGCCGCCAGCCATCCCCAACCCTGCGTCGTTTTCATCGCCTTGATCTCCATCTGGCAGATTGGACGAACCCCGACCCGATCCGTTAGCAATGGAAGATACGGAGCCGGCAGAAGATTAGTTCCCTACGCTTCCCGTTCCCCCAGCTTCTCCACAATCATCGGCCCCAATTGCGAAACGCTGCCCGCCCCCAGCGTCAGGATCATGTCCCCCGCCTCCGCCACGGCTACGGCCGCGCTCACCGCATTCGCGAACGACCCCACATACTCCGCGCTCCGTCCACCCTTCCCGCGAATACTCCCCGCCAACGCCTCCCCGCTGATGCCCTCGATCGGCTTCTCGCTCGCCGCATAAATATCGAGCACAAACAGCGAGTCGGCATCGCCAAACGCCGTCGTGAACTCTTCCATCAAATCCCGTGTGCGCGTGTACCGGTGCGGCTGGAACACCACATGAACCTTGCGAAACCCGCACTGCCGCGCCGCCGCCAGCGTCGCTTTGATCTCCGTGGGATGGTGCCCGTAATCGTCGATCACGCTCACTCCCGCAGCCCGCCCGCGCAACTGGAATCGCCGGTCAACCCCGCGGAACTGGTCCAGCCCCGCGCGGATCGCATCCACTCCTACATCCAGCCCCACGCCCACGGCAATCGCCGCCGTCGCATTCAGGATGTTGTGTACTCCGGGCACATGCAGCGTGAACTCGCCTAGGTCCTTCTTCCGGTAACTCACGCGAAAGCGGCTCAAAGGCTGGCCATCACGCGGAACATTCTTCGACACGCCACCCGCAACCGAACTCGCTTCCAACTTGATCAGAAAATCCGACCCACGCTTCGTTCCGTAGGTCACGATTCGCCGCTGCACTTCGGGCAGCAGCCGCCGCAGTATGGGATCATCGTTGCACGCAACCACCATCCCATAAAACGGCACCCGATCCATAAATTCCAGAAACGTCTTCTTCACGTCCCGCATGTTGCGGTAACAATCCATGTGCTCGCGGTCAATGTTGGTCACCACGGAAAGAATTGGGGATAATTTCAAGAAAGACCGGTCGCTCTCATCGGCCTCCGCCACCAGATACTGCGACTTCCCCAACCGCGCATTCGACCCCATCGCATCCACGCGTCCACCGACCACCACAGTAGGATCGAGCCCACCTCCAGCCAGCACCACCGCCACCATCGAAGTCGTAGTCNNTCGGCAATCCCGCTCATGCCGATCCCGCCAATCCCCACGAAATGTATCTGCTGAATCTTGGCAAACATAAATCTAATTTAGTAATTGGGTAATTCAGTAATTGAGTAATTTCAAGAATGACCGTTCACCTTCGAGAAAGCGGTCGGTGCCACAGATGACAAATTACTCAATTACTAAATTACCCAATTACTCAATCTCTCTCGATTCCCGCCACCCGCGCCGCCATAACCGCGATATCCCGCGCTGCATTGGGATGTGCCAACCCTCGCGCCGCCTCACTCATCAGCGCCAACCGCCGCGAATCCCCGAGCAATGCCGCAATCGTCTCCGCCAGCCACACTCCCTCCAGCTTCGACTCTTCGACCACCACCGCCGCGCCCTCGCGCGCCAGTGCCTCCGCATTCACCCGCTGATGATCGTCTGCCGCCCGGGGAAACGGCACAAAGATCGCAGGCTTCCCGGCGGCTGTAATCTCGGCCACAGTGCTCGCTCCCGACCGGCACACCACCAAATCCGCCCTCGCAAATGCCCCCGGCATGTCTTCGATGAACTTAAAAACCTCCGCCGACTCACCCAAAGACTTATACGCCGCCAGCGCGTCATTATAGTCACGCTCGCCCGTCTGATGAATGATGTGAATCCCCGGCGCCTGCCGCCGCAACTCCGGCAGGCAGCGGATCATCGCCTCGTTGATCGCGTGTGCCCCCTGGCTTCCTCCAAACACCAACAGAGTCGGAACGCCGCCGCGCTTCTTATCCGTTAGAACAGGAATCTCAAAGAACGCCTGCCGCACCGGCACCCCCGTCACTTCCGCGTGACGAAAATATTTCGCCGTCTCCTCAAAATGCACCGCCGCCCCAGACACAAACCGCGCCACCACGCGATTTGCAAATCCCGGCATCACATTCGGCTCAAACGCCACGGTCGGAATATGCTTCACCACCGCCGCCAGCATCGCCGGACCCGACGCATATCCNNACCCGCACCAGTTGCAGCGGATATCCCGCCGCCGGCACCAGACGATTTTCGATCCCACGCGCCGTCCCAATGAACAGCACCTCGGCTCCATAACTTTTCGTGAGTTCGTTAGCGATGGCCAGCGCCGGGATCACATGCCCGCCCGTCCCACCGCCCGCCAGAATGGCCCGCATGAGGTGACTATAAACCAGAGTCAAGATTAGCCACGGATTTGCACGGATTCACGCAGATCAAACGTAGCGACTGAAAAACAATCCGCGAAAATCCGTGGCGATTTTTATTTTCGGAACTCCGCCGGCAGCGGATTGCCCGCCCGCTCCGTGTCCCACAAAATCGAGAGAACCCACCAACGCGTGCCGTCGTTCAACAACTGAATGCTGTTGATTCCCCGCTCGAAAGGCTTGTCGGTCGGGCTGTGCCGCGATTCGTAGCTGCTGAACACTTGCGTGACATTTCCGAAACTCTCTGGCCGGTTCACGATCGCTTTCTCGAAAAATGGTTCTTTGGCGAAGACTTGTCCGGCATCCCGCACAAACTCGTCTACGTTCCAGGCGATCACCACCTTCGACCCATCCGGCCCGGTGCCCACCTGCGTAAAGCGCGCCTGCGGAAGAAACAGCGAACGGAACCGCTTCCAGTCGCGGCCGCCCGCAGGACCGGAAATAACGTCGTAAATCGCGACCAGGATCGCATCCAGAGACTTGACGTCCTCCGCCTTCGCAGCCGGAACCTTCGCCGCCAGCGCCTCGGGCGTAAATATGGGAGTCTGGGGCGGAAGTTGGACTTTCTCCTGCTCCTGCGGTTCGGCTTTCTGGGCCACCATCGTCAGACCCAGCGCAACCCAGAACAGCAGTGAATAAAATAGACGTCTCATGCGCCCTCCGTCTCTGGTGTTAATCCGTGAATATCCCTGTAAATCCGTGGCGAAAGATTTTTACTCCGCTTGCTTGGTAATATTCAGCAGTACCCCCACGCACGCCAGCGTCACAAACAACGACGACCCGCCATACGACACCAACGGCAGCGGAATCCCCTTCGTCGGCATCATCCCCAGCACCACGCTGATGTTGATGAACGC
>PMXH01000030.1 GCA_003165855.1 Acidobacteriaceae bacterium
GACGAATTCTAGTCCCCTGGTACTGCCCGACACCATTTTGCCGAAATCTGCTTTTTCCCGTCCGTGACCGAGTCCCCAGTGAGATGCGAGGCTTGAGTGGAAGGGAAAAAGGCAATGACTAACCAAATTACAGACCAACTCACAGATACCTCGATGTCACAGACCGATGCCACGCTTGAAGTGTCCCAACAGACACCAGATAGCGTTATGCAAACAAAGACAGATTCAAACACAGCAATCGCACCTTGTGGGACACCGTGTCCCACAATCCCCAATATGGAAATCTTGCCGCCAGTTTCGAATGCGAATGTCCTCAAAAACATCACCATTGAAGAAGCACGCGGCTTAAACGATGGTCAACTAATAGAAGAATGCAAGCAACGCGTCCGCGTTGCGGACGCTTCTCAACGGCGGCTTAACGGCGATGCGGGGAATCTCGACACTGTCTACTTAGAGATGGTGGTGCGATTTCGTGACCAGAATCTCAAAGGCGCTAACCGTGACGGCAAACCAACCTTGAAGCAAGCGTTCAAACTCGCTGGCTGGAATTACGATGCGGCTCGGAAATTCCATCAACGCTACGAAGCATGGTTGAAGAAGCGACTTCTCACCGATGACGAAAGTCCCGAGAAACTTCATCTCTCGGAGGGGGACACAATCAAAGACGCGGCCGGCGAGTATCTCGTGAAACAGTTGTCCGATGGCGATATGCAAGCAACCATCATTAAGACAACAGAAAACGCCGAAGAGACCGTGACGGTTTCACTCTACGATAGCGACGGGATTCCGATGTATGAGAAAGTCCCCGTGAAGAAAGTGGAGGTCAACGTAGGCGATTTGGTCATTCTCACCGATATGGATGGTGACGGCGCGGAGTTTCGCTACAACGGCAATATGACACTCACTCGCACCAAGACTCCAACCGTCGCGGAACAGCGGAAGTCAAAAGCACAAGCGGCGAAGGACAAGAAAGCCGCCGCCAAGAAACGTGCCATGAAGACACCGCTTCAACCGCAACAAACTGTTGACGGGAAGCCAGCGNNCCACCGCCTACCTCGCCGGATGGTTTCGTCAAAACTGAGACGAAGAATTCCACAACCAAGAAGTCAAAGACGGCAAAAACCGTCATTCCGAAAGTCTATGTTGCTTCGCGAGTCCGAAATGACATCGGGAACGACACTCATGACTTCGCCGTGTTCTACGAGACGGACAACGCCAAGACCACGAATTCCGCTGTTTCATCCGTCTACAAAACGATGAAAGAAGCGGAAGACCACCGTGACCGCCTTAACGCCAAACACGCTAAGGCGGACGCCGCTGTGGCGTAATCAAAACGGCGGGAAGGGGTTCCCGCTTTACATTTCTTAGGAGAACGATCATGAATCCATTCTGGAGTGCAAAAACGCCGGACGGCACAAAACTAGATTTGGCGGTGTCAATGTTGCAAAAGTGCGTGCGTCGCGGACGGGAGGCCGATGCGATCTATCTGGTGAAACAGTTGTACCACGGCGGCAAGCAAAGGCTGTTCGCCTGTGACATCTGGCGGAAGCTCTACATCTACGCCGGGGAAGAGGTCGGTCTCGCGGACATCCTGCTCCCGATGCGGCTACAGGACCTAGAACGTTCCGCCGACAGGATCGCGGCGTCCGGGCAACAGGACGGTGTAACGAAGGATGCGGACCTGCTGTACCTGATCATGGCGGTGATGATCCTGTGCCGAGTGAAAAAATCGCGGATGACGGGCAATGCCAGTCATCTCGATGGCTGAGGAAGAAGGCGAATACGCGGCGTTCCGCGTCATATTGTTTCGATCCGGTTCGCGGTTCGGGTTGGACGCGTACAACACCATCAGAGAACATCTCTTGAAGGGCAAAAAGGACAAAACCATGACACCACGTATTACGAAGTGCGTGGAACGCGCACGCTACTATCAAGATCAGATTCTCAAAGAGGTCAGTAAGCACCAGACCGCCGACAACAGCGACCGCTCTCTGGTCTCGACGGCGTATATAAAGATGGTGGTCGGAGACTACGGCGCGATCCTTACGCTTGTGGAAGCCGAGAACCCCGGAGCGGCGTTCAAGCTGTTCCGCTTGCTTTACGAGGATGTAATCAACGCGCTGTGGGTGCAGGCGTTCGCCCCTCCCGGCGTCATCAAGAAGTTGCTCAAGGGCAAGAAGGGGCAGGTGCCCGGAACGATGGCTGAACGAGCNNGAGCCGCAAAACTCGATACCATCTTCGTGCCTCCAGCGGCCGTCGTGCCGGAAGAGAGTCTCTTCGTCGATCTACAGAGCAAGTTCTGGAAAGCTGCTTGCAGCTACACGCACGGCGGGTCACTGGCGATCAACCGCGAACTCGCGGGCTATGACGAGTTGTCCACGTACCAAATGCTTCGCAGCAGCACGACTCTGTTCGTGCTCCTCATGGACGCGATGTACAAGCTGCACAACGGGAAGACGAACGACGTGCTGTGGGGAATCGCACAGACCTACTTTGCCGAGAAATGGTAATCGCTAAATTCCGAGTCATTTTTCAAATGTCAGAGCCTTGAGGTCTTTGTGTTTGTTGCAGGCGCAGATGGATGTCGCGCTGGATGGGTCTTGTTTAAGGTCGAAACGTCCTCTCTTGCCACGTCGGTCGATGTGGTCGAGCTTTCGCGCTTGCTTAGGAACCACCCGACCGATCTCGCTTGCCTCGGCATCGACATCCCCATCGGACTGCTCGACGGTCCCAGAGCGTGCGACACTGCTGCCCGGAAGCTGCTCAAGCGACCTCGCGGGAGCAGCGTTTTCCCTGCGCCTTGCCGCGCCGCCTTGCAAGCACAAACATACAAAGAGGCGAGCGCCGTCAATCGGCAGTGGACTGGAAGAGGTCTGAGCCAGCAGGCGTGGGGCATTGCACCGAAGATCAAGCAAGTGGACGACACAATCACGTCGGACTGCCAGCAGTGGGCGTTCGANNAGCTTGGCCTGCCCGCACAAGAGACGCTTGTGGTAGGGGACAACATCCACTCGGACATAGCGGGAGGCAAGGCGGTGGGAGCTTGGACGGCGCTGCGGCGGCATCGCGACGAAGCGAACTGTGTCTGCTCGCTTGAGCGAGACCAGAAGGGACTAGAGACAACTATCTGGTTCTGAAGCTTAGAGCCTATTTTCCGAAATCTCTTTCAAGAACCAATCTCCAAGGTAGACAATATCTGCGACTATGACCGGACAATCTAGTGGTGGATTGAACTTACCTAAGTACCAGCGCAACGAAAAACAGCAACGTTGGGTTGCATCCAAGCGGCGAACGGCGCGTCTCATTCAGTCGCTCTGGAATGCTGCGGGCGAGAAGCGTCGCAACGAGTCCCCGTTCTTGCGTCTTCTAGTTCAGTGTGGTTGGACAAACGCAGGGAGCAGCAACAGAGGACGAGAATCGACCCGAACGTGGAGGAATCGCAACATCGCTGATTACCTCAAGGTGAAGTACGACTCCGATGACAAGCTTGCCCGCGACCTTGCAGCCCACTTCAAGGCACTGAGCTTTTCAAAAGCCTATTCGCTCGTCACGCAACACACTGGCATTACCGATTACTACAAGGCTTTCCGCACGGATACGCTTCAATTCGTGAAGCGACACCCTGAACCCATTGCACTAGCCTTCAGGCGGGTTGCTGCGAAATCGGCAAACACTACCGAGAAAAATCGACAGGTTGCGATCACGGTCGAATCTCTCGGAGAGATTCCGGCGGCGGGTCGTCACGTTTCTCCATTTAACGGACTGACGCCAGTGCTTTCGTGTCTCGACCCCCAATGCAGATTTCCAATTATGAATGACCGCACCCAGCGGCTATTGAGATGCATCGGACGCGAGGCTGACAAAGAAGGCGTCGTTGCGCTGTCGAAGCTAATAGGCACCGCTTACGGAGTGAAGGACGCGTTCGAACTTGACGCATACGCTTTCGGAGAGACTTTTCCGAATCCGAAAGCACAAAAGCAAAAACTCACTTCTGGTGACTCCTTCAAGGATGTTGGATTCAAGTCCGAGATCAACAGCATGGCTGAGATCGCTGCTAAGAAAACGATAATCAAGAAGCTTCACAACAAGCTCATCAATCGACTGAACGATTACATCTTGTGGCGGCAAAAGTCGCTTCGAGAAGGCAAGTTCGACGCTCTTTTGCTTGGGTGGAAGAAGGGGCGAGATTTATTGATCGAAGCAAAGACCGCATCGGAAGGCGTTGTGGGAAGGGCGCAGGTCCGACAGGCGATTGGGCAATTGTACGATTATCGGTTCACGCACATGCCTAAGAGCAAAGTTGATCTTGCGATTCTGCTGCCAAAGCAACCGAGCCCTAGTGTGCAGAAGCTACTTGCGTCGCTTGGCATCGAAGTTCTCTGGTTCAAAGGCAAACTGCTCACAGGCACCATTCAACTTTGAGCATTCAGGTCGGCGATTGCTTTAAGCAATGGGTGCTATGTATTTTCAGAGGGGACATCCACTGTAGGTGGTGGACTCGTGTGGGTACCCAAAGCGGCTATTTGCCTACTTTCGGCCCTTGCATTCCACGAGATCACAACTCAGAATCCTGCTTCGGTTTGGATAGCTCTCCCCAAAGGGGCAAGAAAGCCAGCCCTCGATTCGCCTTCACTGAGGATCGTACGACTGTCCGGACTATCACTGACTAAAGGAATTGAAAACCATCAGGTCGACGGCGTCCCCGTCCGCGTCTATTCGGCCGCGAAGACTGTCGCCGACTGTTTTAAGTTCAGGAACAAAATCGGACTCGATATCGCAATCGAATCCCTAAAGGATTGTCTTCGCCAGAAAAGGGCTAGCATCAACGAAATCTACCGCTACGCCAAAGTGTGCCGGGTTAGTAATGTCATTCGCCCCTATATGGAGG
>PMXH01000194.1 GCA_003165855.1 Acidobacteriaceae bacterium
GCCGTGCAGTTCAAGGGATCGGGGTGGTACGTCACCGACTACGGGAACAAGGCCAACACGCACGCCTCTTCTTCCGACAACACAGACTCAAAAAAAGAAGATTCCAAGAAAGACGAGAAGTCCAAATCGGAGAGCTCGGCCAAGGAAGGCTCGTCGAAAGAACGGCCGTCGAAGGAGAGTTCCTCGAAGGATGGCTCTTCGAAAGAGAAGTCCAGCAAAGAAGGCTCGTCGAAAGAAAGCTCATCGCGGAAGTCTGAAAAGCGAAAGTAGCAATCGACCGCCGGACGCGGTTTCGCCTTACTTCAACTCCCGCTCAAAGTGATCCTCAATCATGTGGAACAGGTGGNNGTCGCCCGTGCCGTGCACCAGCAAGAGCGCTCCATGCAGATTCGCGGCCGCCTTCGTCACGTCGGACCCTTCGTAGCCGGTCGGATCATCTTTGAGCAGGCCCATGTAGCGCTCGGTATAGATGGTGTCGTAGTTGATCTGGTCGGTCACGGGCGCCACCGCAACTCCGGCGCGGAAGCGCACCGAGTGCGTCATCGCATAGAGCGTCATCGATCCGCCGTTTGACCATCCCCAGATCGCGATGCGGTTCTGGTCCAACTGTGGGTATTGCGCCAGCAGCTGATCAAGCGCGGTAAGCTGATCTTTCAATTCGATGGCTCCGAACTCGTGACGAATCGTAGTCTGGAATTTGCGGTCGCGGCCCGGAGTTCCGCGGTTGTCCACGGAGAAGATCGCGAAGCCCTTGCGTGCCAGAATCTCATCAAACGGACTCGGCGGGGCTTTCAACACCGTTTGCCCCCCAGGACCGCCATAGATATTTACGATTAACGGAATCCAGCCGCTGGGGGGCGGCGCTTCCGGTGGAAGCAATAAACGTCCGTAAAGCGTCGTGCCGTCCTCGGCCTTGAACTCCAGAAACTTCGGAGCCCGCAATCCATATTCCGCAACTTCATCGCGCGCCTGCCACACCGGAGCGCACGCGCCACCCACCGCGCACAGCGACATCCGCGGCGCGGTCGTGGGGCCTAGAAACGTTTGCTCGTAGTGCTTGCCGTCCTCGGAGAAGTTACTGAAGTGAAGCCCATCCTCGTGCGAGAGCTGCTGCAGTCCCGTTCCATCCAGCTTGACGGAATAGATATGTTGCTGCCGCGGGTCATCGCGGTTGGCCAGGAAGAACACCGCGTCGGCCACTTCATCCACTCCCTCGATTCCCAGCACCGCAAAATCGCCCCGCGTGAGCTGCCGCTCCAGTTTTGCATCGGCAGCCATCGGGTTCTGCTGATCGAAGCTGTAAAGGTAAAGATGCATGTTCCCGTCGCGCCAGCTCGGCCACAGGAACCGACCGCTGGACTTGAGGAAACGAACCTCTACATGGTCGAAGTCGATCCACGCGCCGGGCGTGGTTTCGGTCAGAACAATGCGCGACTTCCCCGATTTCACGTCCACGAAATACAAATCCATTTTGTCCTCTGGGCGGTTGAGAACCTCCGCCCAGATCACTCCGTCTCGAACCCAGCCAAAACGCGGGATGTAAGCCTCGCCTGCGCTGGTCAGGGAATCATTTATCAGGGAAATCCAGCGAACCTTACCCCTGTCGGCATCCACCACGCCGAGCTTGACCACTGGGTTTGCGTCTCCGACTTTCGGATACTTTTCGTTGTCCACCGTCGGGTGCGTGGGGATCAGATTGGTGATGGGATAAGTTGGAACCTTGCTTTCGTCCATGTGCAGAAAGACGATCTGCTTGCTGTCGGGTGACCAGAAATAATTGCTGCGTACCGCTAACTCTTCCCCGTAGACCCAATCGATATCGCCGTTGAACAGATCGTCTGCTGTGTCCTTCGTGAGTTGCCTTTCGCCATTGCCGCTCACCGGCCGCACATAAAGGTTGTGCTTGCGCACATAAGAAACATGGCTGGCATCGGGGGAGAACTTGGGATCGCCGCTGGGGTCGGGGGCCGACGTGAACTGCACCGCCGTACTGGTCGTTAGGTCGAACAGCCAAAGTTGTCCTTGCGAGTCGAAAATCAGGTGCTTCGAATCCGGAGCCCACAGGTAGGCCGCAACGTGATAGCGCGTGAGTCGCTCCTTCTCGCGCTCGTCCTTCACTTTGTTATTGTCCGGTGCGAGTGAGGCCAGCTTGGCGGCGCTGACCAGCACTTTTTTCTCGCCCGTAGCCGCATCCACATACCACAGTTCGCCGTGTTCTCCCTCGTCGTCGCGCTGCACAAACGAGAGCTTGGTTCCGTCGGGACTCCACTCGATAGTCTCTGGAGCGCGTCCCGTCAGGCCACCCGGAGCGTAGATTGCCTCAATGGTAAGCGGCTTCATGGGGGACGGCGATTGCGCCCAAAGAGGCGCCAGCAGACTGGACAGAAAGGTGAGAGCGGCAAACGCGGCGACTGCAACCTTTGTTTTCACGTGAAACCCCAGAAACGAGAAGTGACGGCAAGAGCGGAACGGAAAAGTCTACACCCGGAAAGGCCTTCCGTGGGCGCTTTGGCTCGCCCGGCAACAGGGAGTCCCCGTTTCCGCGTGGTAGAATCGGGACTGAGCCCTCTCGGGATGCTTCCAGAAATAGACAACCTGCTGCACCTGCAAGAAGCGGACAAGGAAATACGCCGTCTGCAGGATGAAATCGCCGAACTTCCCAAGCGCGTTGCCGCCATCGAACACAAACTCGCGAACACCAAACTCCAACTGGAAAAAGCTCAGGCCGCAGTCAAGGCCGACGAAGCCGCGCGCCGCCAGTACGAAGCTGCCATCACCGCCGTCCGCGGCAAGATTTCCAAGTACCGCGATCAGTCTCTCGACGTAAAAACTAACGATCAATACAAAGCGCTGTTGCACGAGATCCAGTTTGCGGAGAAGGAGATCGCCGCAACCGAAGACAAGATCCTTGAGTTGATGGTGAATGCGGACGCGCGCGACCGGCAAGTGAAGGCCGCCCAGGCTGATTTGAAGGCAGAAGCTGCCGAGATTGAAAAAGAGAAAATTGAAGCCCGCCAGCGCACCGCCGAAGACGAAAAGCAACTCGTCGAGTGGCATGCCAAGCGCGATCAGATGCGGGCCGGCGTCAATGAGGATCTTCTGCGCCATTACGAGCGAGTCTCCAAATTTCGCGGCAGCGGCATCTCTGAGGTGCGCGATCACAAATGCATGGCCTGCCAGGTCATGTTGCGGCCGCAGATTTACAATGATGTCCGCACCGGCCAGCAAACGGTGATCTGCGATTCCTGCCAGCGCGTTCTGTACTTCAATCCCGCCAACGAAATGCAGGCTCTCGAGCCCGAACACAAGCGCGTACGCCGCCATCATCCCAAGATCGATGCGCCCCAAGCGTGGTATTACCGCGCCGAGTTCAGCGATGCCGGCGAAGTGTTCTTGTGTATGCAAAACGCCGGCGGCCAAGCCAGCCGCTGCGTTTTCGACGTCGGTACCGGACGGCTCGTCGGCGACATTCTCAGCCGCGAAGGGGATTTCCGCCAAGCCTTCCCCGAAGACATTACCGGCGCCATTCGCCTCAACGGAAGCTGGACGGAAAAAGAGATGGAAAACTGGGGCACCGAGATTCCCATGAACGCTCTTGATTCCCTTCACACCGATCTCGAGGCCGCCCGCTACGAAATGAATGCCCGCACTACCGCCAAGCCTGAGAAGCCCGCGGGCGTTCCCACCGAGCAAGCCGCCAGCTAGATACGTTTAAGATTGCTGCATGTCCAAACCGCCCGCCCTGCGCCCTGACCTCGTCGTTAAGGTTTCCCCGCGCGGCGCATCCCGCCTGAAGGATGGCCATGTCTGGGTCTACCGCTCGGACATTGTTTCCGCCAACGAAGTTCCGCCCGGCTCGCTGGTCACCGTCACCGACCATCGTGGCCAGGTTCTCGGCACCGCGCTCTATTCCAGTTCGTCGCAAATTGCCATTCGCCTTGTCTCGCGCGAACCCGTGGCTGATTTTCCGGCACTGCTTCGTCAGCGCATCGCCGAGGCCATCGCCTATCGCGAGAAGATCGTCCACGACAGCAACGCTTACCGAATCATCTTCAGCGAAGCTGATTTTCTTCCCGGCCTGATTGTCGATCGCTACAACGACATTCTCTCGATGCAGATTCTCACCCAGGCAATGGACGCGGAGATTGTGCGTGAGACGCTAATTTCCGAGCTCACCGAGCGGCTTCATCCCTCGGCTATCGTCGAGCGAGTAGATCCGCGGGTCCGACAACTCGAGGAGCTACTGCCGCGTCCATCCGGCTTGGAGACTGGTGAGAGGACTTCGACGATCTTCACCATGAACGGCATCCAGTTCCACTTCGACGCGCTCGCAGGCCAGAAAACCGGAGCCTTCCTTGACCAGCGCGAGAACTATGCCGCCGCCGCCCAATACGCCCACGGTGAGGCCCTCGACGTCTTCTGCTATCAAGGCGGTTTCGCCCTTCATCTGGCTCCCCGCTGCTCGCACGTCACCGCGGTTGATAGCTCCCGGCCCGCGCTCGAAGTGGCCGACCAGAACGCCGCGCTCAACCACGCACAACTCGGTGACAGAGGCAAAGAGATCGAATGGATCGAGGCCAACGCCTTCGATTTGCTGAAAGACTATGCCTCTTCCGGCCACGGCTATGACACCATCGTTCTCGATCCGCCCGCCTTCGCCAAGAGCAAGCGCGATCTTGATGCCGCCCTGCGCGGCTACAAAGAACTCAACCTGCGCGCCCTGAAGATGCTGCGCCCCGGCGGGATCCTGGTCACGTGCTCGTGCTCCTACCACGTCAGCCAAGCCGACTTTCTCAAAATGCTGGCCGACGCAGCCCGGGACGCTCATCGAAGCGTGCGCCTGACCGAGGTCCGCGGCCAGTCCAAAGATCATCCAGTCCTGCTAAACATTCCCGAAACGGCTTACTTGAAGTGCGTGATAGCCATCATAAGCTGATGAAAATGAACTAAATAACTACATTGACAGTAATACACTCATATTTTATGCTTCTTTTGTGCTGAACAGGCATCTAAACTTGTGAACGGCAACACCGA
The DNA here is from genome assembly GCA_003165855.1 of Acidobacteriaceae bacterium. Classification (GTDB taxonomy): domain Bacteria; phylum Acidobacteriota; class Terriglobia; order Terriglobales; family Acidobacteriaceae; genus Sulfotelmatobacter. The sequence goes on from PMXH01000194.1 coordinate 5,035, forward strand.
ATTCCTACGAAACCCAAGCACAGAAGGAGATTTGACCATGACCGTACTGACCCGTTTTGAACCATTCCGTGAGTTTTCCAGCCTGCAGGACCGCATCAACCGCGTGTTCCGCGAATCCTACGGACACGGACCCGAAGGCCGGGATGAATCCCTCACCACCTCGAGTTTTGCCCCCGCTGTTGACGTCTACGAAGATGAGCACACCGTCACCTTGAAGATTGAGGTTCCGGGCATCGACGAAAAAGACATCGACGTCCAGCTCGAGAACAACACCCTCACCGTGCACGGCGAGCGCAAGATCGAGAAGGAAGAGAAAGAAGAGAACTACCGCCGAGTGGAGCGCCAATATGGCAGCTTCACCCGCACCTTCACCCTGCCTACCACCGTGGATTCCGAGAAGGTTTCGGCAACCTACGACAAGGGCGTGTTGAAGATCGCTCTGCCCAAAAAAGCCGAAGCCAAGCCTAAGCAGATCAAGGTCAACGTGGGCGGGGTCAAAGCAGAAAACGAGAAGACCCTGGAAGCCAAGGGGCCCAGCAAGGCAGCGTAAGCTTGCAGCTCGAAGGTCTACAATCACGGGAGGCGGCGCAGATAACCGCCTCCCGTTGTTTTGTAATTTGGTAGTTGTGTAATTTAGCAATTTTGAAATCCGTAGAACTCGACCGTCAAACAAGACCCCGCTGGGTTTCAAAATTACTCAATTACAAAATTACCAAATCACTAAATGGAGTCCCCCATGGCCATCCGTTTCGAAAAATTCACTGTAAAAGCGCAGGAAGCCGTTAAGCGCGCGAACGATCTTGCCTCGGAGCACGGCAACCCCGAGCTTCTGCCCATCCACCTGCTTGCTGCCTTGCTTGAAGACAAAGAAGGCATTGTTCCACCTGTCCTCGAAAAAATCGGCATCGGTCCGCAGGCAGTTCTGAACGATCTTTACCGCGACATCGAAAAGCTTCCCAAGGTTTCCGGGGAAGCGGCGCAGGCCGCACTCTCGAACGCCGCCAACAAACTGCTCGAACAAGCCTTCAAAGAGGCTTCCAACTTCAAAGACGAATACGTCTCCACCGAGCACCTCCTGCTGGCCATCACGCACCTCAAGCAGGACGCTGCCCAGCAGATTCTTGCCCGCCACGGCGCCACCAATGACGCGATTCTGAAAGCTCTGATCGCCGTCCGCGGTTCGCAGAAAGTGACCGATCAGAATCCCGAAGCCAAATACCAGGCGCTTGAACGCTATGCCCGTGACCTGACCGAGCAAGCCCGCCGTGGCAAACTCGATCCGGTGATCGGCCGCGACGAAGAAATCCGCCGCGTGGTACAGGTTCTTTCCCGCCGCACGAAAAATAATCCCGTGCTCATCGGCGAACCCGGCGTAGGCAAGACCGCCATCGTCGAAGGCCTGGCCCAGCGCATTATCTCGGGCGATGTGCCGGAGGCTCTCAAGAATAAGCGCGTAGTCGCGCTCGACCTCGCCGGAATGCTGGCCGGAGCAAAGTACCGCGGCGAGTTTGAGGACCGCCTCAAGGCCGTCCTGAAAGAAATCGAAGATTCCGCGGGGCAGGTAATCCTGTTCATCGACGAGTTGCACACCCTTGTCGGCGCCGGAGCTGCGGAAGGCGCAATCGACGCCTCCAACATGCTCAAGCCCGCGCTCGCTCGCGGCGAACTGCGCGCCATCGGCGCCACCACGCTCAACGAGTACCGCAAATACATCGAAAAAGATGCTGCCCTCGAACGCCGCTTTCAGATCGTTTTCGTCGGCGAGCCCAACGTCGAAGACACCATCGCCATTCTTCGCGGCCTGAAAGAGAAGTACGAAGTGCACCACGGAGTCCGCATCAAAGATTCCGCCATCGTCGCCGCTGCCACACTTTCGCATCGCTACATCTCCGACCGCTTCCTGCCCGACAAG
>PMXH01000609.1:0-5204 GCA_003165855.1 Acidobacteriaceae bacterium
TCCGGATCCCAGGTTGAAAGCTCAGTCTGGAACTGCTCGAAGCCGAAGTCCTTCAGCACATCCAGCGCAAAGTCGAGGCAACCGGTAATCTCGCCTTCGACCTGCTCCGGCGTGCAGAAAATGTNNCGTGCATCACGCCCGAGCGTTCATAGCGATACACAGTGCCCAGTTCTCCCAGCCTTACCGGCAGGTCGCGATACGACTTCAACGAATCTTTGTAAATCAAAATGTGCCCAGGACAATTCATCGGCTTCAGCCGNNCTCGCGCATCCAGTCTTCCATCTGTTTGCGGATGATCCCGCCCTTGGGATGCCAGAAAATCAGCCCCGGCCCCGCCAGTTCCTGAATCGAAAATAGATCGAGTTGCTTGCCTAGCACACGATGGTCCCGCTTCTTCGCTTCTTCGACCTGCTGCAAGTGGGCGTCGAGATCCTTCTTCGAAAAAAATGAAGTCCCATAAATGCGCTGCAGTTGCTGATTCTTCTCATCCCCCAGCCAGTACGCGCCCGCAACATTAAACAGCTTGAATGCTTTAATCTTCCCGGTCGAAGGAATGTGCGGCCCACGGCAAAAATCGGTGAACTTGCCGGTCCGATAAATCGAAATCTTTTCATCGGGCTTGGTGAATTGCTCAATGAAATGGCACTTCATGAAGTCGCCTTCCTTCTTGAACTCCGCCAGCCCCTGATCGCGAGGCAGAAACTCGCGCGCATAAGGGATGTTCTGCTGCACCAGTTCCTGCATCTTCTTCTCGATCTTTTCCAGATCCTCGGGCGTAAACGGAGTCGGCCGGTAGAAGTCGTAGAAGAATCCGCTCTCGGTTGCAGGACCATGCCCCAGCTTGGTCTCCGGAAAAAGCTCCAACACGGCCGCCGCCAGTAGATGCGCCGACGAATGCCGGTAAACTTCCAACGCCTCTGCATCTTTTTCGGTCAAAAGGCGCAAGTCGGTGTCTTTTTCAAGAGGCCGGGTGAGGTCGATCAGGTCGCCATTGGTCTTAGCCGCCAAAGCCGCGTCCGCCAGCCGCGGGCTGATGGATTTAGCAATATCGAGCGCGGTCGTCCCCTTGGGAACTTCCTTCACGCTCCCGTCCGGAAGCTTCACATGAATGCTGTCTGCCATAAGAGTTAGAACCTGGGGAACTACTTAATCTCTCAGTTTATGGGAGGGATTCAGGAGGGTCAAACCCGCGGCTACCAGAGAAAGCGCGGAAGGCAGGTTGATTCGCCTGCCCTCCCGTCTGAGACGTAGAACTCTTAGGGTGTGACGTCCTTTACATGCGTCGCGAAATACCACGTGTTGCCGAACGCATCCGTAACCGCCGAGTTGCGATCGCCATAAGGCTGGTCTGTCGGCTCGTGGAGCGACTTCGCCCCCGCGGCCAAAGCGCGGCGATACAGCGCATCGCTATCCGGTACGTAGAGGTAGAACATCGCGGGCATTGGCTCGTACTTGCCATGAGCCTCGCCCATTTCCACCACCGAATCGCCAACACGAATCACGGCGTGGTGAACCACCCCATCGGGCGATGCGTACTTGGCGATTTCCTGCGCCCCGAACGCGCGCTTCACGAAGCCAATCAGAGGCTCGGCTCGCCGCGGGTGCAGATATACATTCACATTATTGAGGCCCTTCGGAATGTAGCTCTCACCCTTGTGCGTGGCGATATACCAGAAGTTCCCCGCTGCATCTTTCACCGTGGCCGAGCGCTCACCATAATCCTGGTCGCGCGGCTCGTCGAGTGACGTGGCTCCGGCCGCCAATGCGCTCTTGTAAGCGGCATCCGCGTCCTTCACGTAAACATGCAGCGCGTTGGGATGCAGCGTCGCTGGAAACTTTTTTCCCGCAATGCCGCCACCGAGCATCATCATCGAATCGCCAACGCGCACTTCGCCGTGCACGCCGGTCGGAGTCGCAATGCGCAAAGCCTCCTCTCCGCCAAAGGCCTTCACTACAAAGTCGATTAGCGCATTGCCATCTTCGGCCACCAGGTACGGCGTCACCATCCGGAACCCGCGCGGAACCGGATCGACGCCTGTCGCGGGTTTCATGCGACCGCCTTCTGGTCCGGTGGTGAGATTTTTCATGCGCCGATGCATCTCCTCTGCCGGCACCTCTTCCTTGATTGTGTAGATTCCCCACGTATATCCGAAGGGATCAGTCAGAGTTGCGTCGCGATGACCGTAGAACTGATCGGACGGCGGACGCACGATTTTCATCCCGGCTGCTGCCGCCTGCTCGACGAACGAATCCACATCGTTCACACGCAGCGAAAGCCAAACCGGTGACTGGCCAACGGTTTCGGCGCTGAAACGGCCGCCCTCGGGCCATTCTTCGGTTAGCATGATGGTCGATTCGCCAATCGTAATTTCGGCGTGCGGGATGCCGGTTGGGGTTTCGAATCGGAAATTTTCTTTCGCGCCAAGCGCGTTCCTGTAGAACTCGATCGCCTTGGCGGCATCTCTGAACGTCAACCGCGGTACAGCAAGTGGCCGGACGGCGACGGCTGCGGGCACGGCGGGCGTAGACACGGTAAGAGTAGCCATTTTATTTTTCCCTTCTAGTTGTGATTTCAATCGTGCCTTGAAACTTGCGCTCGGCAGATTGCGCAATTCTGCCGCAACGCGCACCAGTGGTTCGACGCTCGTCTCCACCTTAGGAGGCTTGCCGTCCGCCCGTGCCAGTAAGGCGTCAATAGCCCGGTTCAGTTGCTCTATCTTCTTCGAATCGTTGTTCGGCGAATTCAGAGAGCGCTTAGGCATCGGCACCCTCCATGCGCGCCCGCAGGCTGCTGAGGGCGCGGAACTGTAACTGCTTCACCGCGCCTTCCGTCTTGCGGATCTCCCGCGCCACTTCTTTAATGCTTTTCTGCTCCACAAACCGCAGCACCACCACGCGCCGCTGTTCCGCCGGCAACGTCTCCACCAGACGAAATAACGTTGCCCTTCGTTCTACTTCCTCGAAATCTTTGTTCTTTCCCTGCGCGGATTCGATCTGTTCCGGCGCATCCACCGCTNNCGCAAACGGAATCCCCCGCCACTCAAACCGCCGCAAGTTGGCCAGCGCATGATGAAATACCTCGGAGGTCAGATCCTCAGTTTCCGTGCGATCTCCCACTCGCCGCACGACGTACGCATACACCCGCTCGAAGTTGTTCTCATAAAGCTCCGCGAAGCGCGCAGGNNTCCGCGCGGAGTAGTCTTACACAAGGATAACTGCGGGGGCTAAGAAAAGTTACGGTCGGACTTGCCGGAAGTAAGATTCGCAGCAGGAGGACAAGATTCCGGGCAGGAAGAAGTGAGACTCGTATCAGGGAATGCCTTCAGGCGCTGCAATTCCTTGCTTCAGCATCCCGTGGCTATTTAGGGTTCACGCCTCGTAATACAGCTTTTCCATCTCCTTCTTTACCTTTTCCGACACCGCCTCCAAATCCCGCATCGTCATCCCGGTAGTCGGGATCGGCTCGCCCACCCGCATCTCCAGCGGCCGGCACTTGATATGGTAAGTGTTCATCGGCAATAGTTCGTAAGTTCCCACCAATGCCACCGGAACAATATCCACCTGCGCCTTGATCGCGAGAAAAAAAGCTCCCGGCAGAAACGGTTTAATCTCGCCATCGGGCGTCCGCCCGCCTTCGGGATAAATCACCAGCGGCATGCCTGCTTTCAGACTCTTCACCGCCGAACGGATCGCCGCAATCGAATTGGTCGGTTTCTGCTGGTCAATGCAAACCTGCCCCGAACGCTTCAGTTGCCAGCCCACAATCGGATACGCCAACAACTCCTTCTTGAAAACGATGCGAAATTGAAACGGAAGGTAAACGTAGAGAACTGGAATATCCATCGCCGAAGCATGATTCACCGCGTAGACATGGGGCTTCGATCGATCGATCTTATCGAGTCCGGTAACCTTCACCGGCGAGAAGATGGTTTTCACGATCAGCCACGACCAGGTTCGCGAAAACCAGTGCAGACGGCGTCCGCTCCGGTCGAACAGCCCGCCGGGCAGCGCCAGCACTCCCATAACTAGCGTGTACAGCCAAATCAACGGATCAAGAATCAAATACGACCGCAGCCGGCTCAACCAGCCATACTTCTCCCCCGGAATCGCGTGCGGGCTGCGCCGCGGCGCAACCTGCGGCACTGCTTCCGGGCTCTCCACTTCCACCGATGAATTCACTTCCCGCACACTTCCATTCTAGGCGAAAACGGCTCCCGGCCGCTGCTTCACGCTTCCGCCCCCATATTGCGCATGACTTCACCCACTAGATAAATCGAACCGGTGATCACCACCACCGCTGCCTCACTCGCCAGTACTCTGGCCCGCTCCGCCGCGCTCCGTACGTCCTCCACTGCCTCAATCTCGATACCGGTACGAGCCCCCGCCTGCTGAATCTCCTCTGGCGAAGCCGCCCGCGGATTCTCCGGCCGGGTTGCAATCACCCGCTCCGCCAGCGGAAACAGAATTTCCGCCATCTCCGAGATTGCCTTATCCCGCATCGCCCCGAAAACAAAAATCAGCGGACGGTCTTCATAGCGCTCCGAAAGGGCAGAACGCAGCGCCCATGCGCCCGCCGGATTGTGCGCCACATCGATCACCGTCTCCGGCCACCCCGGCCGCGCCGCAATCACTTGAAACCGCCCCGGCCAGTGCGTCTCGCGGATGCCGCTCTCGATGCTCTTCGCCGTGATGCCGCTGAATCCCTGTTGGCTTAACTCCGCTGCCGCCGCAATCGCCAGTGCCACGTTGCGCAACTGGTGCCGCCCGACCAGCGGAGTCTCAACCAGAATCTCCTCGTCCAAAACCTGCAAAGGGTACCGATAAATGTATTTCTTAGCGACCTTTGCGTCTTCCTCCGCGACCTTTGCGGTTAAAAGCTTTTCGTCGCCAGCGCGAGATGCTTCCTCGGCACTCGGTGCCAGGTACTCGCAACTACCAGGCGAAACCGGCGGCACATACGGAACCGCATTCACCGCCCGCGCTCCCAACTCCAGAATCGTATTCCCGATCACCTCATTCGCTTCGGGCTGCTGCGGCAGCGTCACCACCGCGCCGCCCGGACGAATAATTCCCACCTTCTCCCGCGCAATCTCACCCACCGTATTCCCCAGAAACTTCTGATGATCAAGCGAAATGTCGGTAATCACGCTCACCCTCGGATCGACCACATTGGTCGCATCGAGCCGCCCGCCCATGCCCACTTC
>PMXH01000609.1:5266-5460 GCA_003165855.1 Acidobacteriaceae bacterium
CCGAGCGCAAACATGCGCGCCACTGCGGTTTCGTAGGACATAGGAAAAGCTCTCAGCCATCAGCTTGTATCTTCAGATTATCAAGTTGGAAGACAAGATTCGAAGCGTGCAGATATGACCATCGCGGCCTTGGTTTCGCTGATGGTGAAAGCTGATAGCGTTTTCACGCTGCCATGAAATCCAGCGCCCGCGCA
>PMXH01000450.1 GCA_003165855.1 Acidobacteriaceae bacterium
GAAATTCTGGTGCGCGGCCCCTCCGTGTTCAAAGGCTACTGGAACCGGCTCGAAGAAACCCAGAACGCATTCCAGGACGACTGGTTCAAAACTGGAGACATCGGCCACATCGACGCCGATGGATATCTCTCGGTCACCGACCGCAAGAAAGAACTCATCAAGACCTCCGGCGGCAAGTTCATCGCCCCCCAGCCCATCGAAAACTCTCTCAAGCTGAACCCGCTGATCGGTACTGCTGCCATCCTCGGTGACAAGCGGAAGTTTGCCTTTGTGATCATCTCGCCCAACTTCGCTCTGCTCGAAGATTGGGCCCGCACCAACAACGTTCGCTTTTCCTCGCGCACTGAATTGACTGCTAACCGGAAGGTCCAGGCGCTCTACGAAGGGATTGTGGAAGAGGTAAACCGGAATCTTGCACGATTCGAGAAGCTCAAGCGCGTGTTGCTCGTCCCCGAGGAATTCTCCGCCGACAACGGCGCGCTCACGCCCACCCTGAAACTCCGCCGCCGCATAATCGAGGAACGCTACCGCCGCCAGATCGACGAACTCTACGCCCAGGCGGAAGCCACAACGACGCCGTAAGCTTTCCGAGCCATGTGGGGACAGCCGCTCTCGGCTGTCCGTCGAGCGAAGCTCGACATTTGCCTCGCTCCGATTACAATACCCTCATGACCGATCCACTCGTTATTGCCGGACGCTCCTTCCGTTCCCGCCTGATCGTCGGCACGGGAAAATACAAGTCCTTCCAGGAAACTGCCCGCGCGCTCGAAGCCAGCGGCGCCGAGATGGTCACCGTCGCGGTCCGCCGCGTGAACCTCGACCGCAGCAAAGAATCTTTGCTCGACTACATCGATCCCAAGAAATATTTCCTGCTGCCCAACACCGCCGGCTGCTATACCGCCGACGAAGCCGTTCGCGCCGCTCGCCTCGGCCGTGAGGTCGGCCTCTCCGACTGGGTGAAACTTGAAGTGATCGGAGACCAGGCCACGCTTTATCCCGACGTGCAGGCCACGCTGGAAGCCACGCGCATTCTGGTGAGCGAAGGCTTCACCGTCCTGCCCTATACCTCGGACGACATTGTCTTCGCCAAGCGTCTTATCGAAGCTGGCGCCGCTGCGGTGATGCCGCTCGGGGCACCCATCGGCAGCGGCATGGGTATTCAGAACCAGGCCCACATCCGCATCTTGCGCGAGATGATCACCGCCGTGCCGCTCATCGTGGACGCCGGAGTCGGCACCGCTTCCGACGCCGCCATCGCCATGGAACTCGGCGCCGACGCCGTCCTCATGAACACCGGCATCGCCGCCGCGCAGGATCCTGTGTTGATGGCGGAAGCCATGCATCACGGCGTGCTCGCGGGACGTCAAGCCTATCTAGCCGGACGCATGCCGAAGAAGCTCTACGCCACGGCCAGTTCCCCGCTCGAAGGCGTGGTCCGGTAGCGCCGGCGTCCGCGCCGGCTGTCCCGGCGGCGTCTCGCCGCCGGCGTCGACCACAAGAACAGCCCGCGACAAAAACAAAAGGGCGGCCGCAGCCGCCCTCATCAATTCAACTCTTTACCTCTCAGAGCATTTTCGTGCTTTCCACGTGAATCGAATCCCCCATCACGTGTCCGGTCACGGCGACGTGGTGTCCCGCGTGAGCCTTAATCGCGTCTTGATTATCCACGGCCAGAACCTTCTGATCGCCGTCGGTCACGATAACCAGTTTCTCTCCCGCAGCTGCGCACTTCTTGGTGCATGCCTCTCCAGCGGCGCTGGCCATCTTTGCGCCACACTTGGCGTCAGTCACCCAGCCGTTGACGGTCGTGCTCTTCCCCATATCGTCAAATGCCATTGCGGTCAGGGCGAACACAAAACACATTGCAAGACAAAGAACTAGCACTTTTCTCATGGACGGTTTTTCTCCTTTTTGATGCTACATTCGCGGCCCCACGCCGCAGGTTGTGGCAGGATTCCTAATCGCACGTTCGAAAGCAGCTTGATGCTCCCGCCGACCGTCGATTTCCCGAACTATACCACAGCGGAACTTCCCGAATGTCACACACTTGCACACCCTTCCACGGACTGATCCGCGAACCGTTCAGCGGACAAGCTTATTTTCTTGCCGAGTGATTGCTGGGCGGTGGCGGATTCGCCGGAGCCGGTGGGACGTACACGTACTCCCCGGGACGCACGTAGCGCAACTGCTCGCGCGCTTCTTTCTCAATCGCCCTTTCGTCCGTCTTTAATCCCTGAATTTGTTGCGTGTAGAGTTCGCTCTCTTTCTGTTCCTGCGCGATCCGCTTTTGCAGCGATTCATACTCTGCCCGCTTCTGCTTGTAGACAATCATTCCGTTCGCGCCGAACATCACGTGCACAAACAGCAATCCGGCGAGCACCGCAACCGTGATCGTCGCAATGCGTCGCCGCAAGGCATAAACTTGCGCCGCCAGCGGACGCACACTCTCCATCCACGACTCAGCCAGCGCCTCGGCCCGTGGCGCCTTTTCGGCCATCGCACGCAGCCCATCCTGCGGACTAGGAAACCGGCGCATTTTTGACAGATCTTTTACTCGAAAATCCATTCCTTGGCCGCCCTGCTCAACATCTCCAGACCCTGCTCGCTCCGCGCTTCCGAGTACACTCGCACCACTGGCTCCGTCCCCGAAAGCCGGTAGCACACCCACGAGCCGTCGTCGAAAACCAGCTTCAGTCCGTCGGTGCGAACCACTTCGCTGACCGCGCGCCCACAGAACTCCCGCGGATCAAACCTTAACTTCTCAGTGAACTTCCCTTTCACCTCGGGCGTCAAGCGGAAGTTCTCCCGCTGCGGATAATAGGAACCAACTTGGTTACATAAGGCCTTCAATTGCTCGCCCAGAGACTTCCCACGCCGCGCCACCATCTCGCAGCACAGCAACCCCGCCAGCAACCCGTCTTTTTCCGGCACGTGATGACGGATCGATAGCCCCGCGCTTTCCTCCCCACCGATCGCGATCTGGTCCTGCATGATCAGTTCGCCAATGTACTTGAACCCGACCGGCGTCTCGTAAAGTTCCACGCCGCGCGCCTTGGCAATCGCATTGATCAGGTTCGTGGTTGCCACCGACTTCGCCACGCCGTTTTTCCAGCCGCGCGTCTCCACCAGGTAATCGAACAGCAGCGCAATAATGTAGTTGGGCTGGATAAACGTTCCGTCCGCATCCACAATGCCGAAGCGGTCGGC
>PMXH01000543.1 GCA_003165855.1 Acidobacteriaceae bacterium
TGCAGCAACTGCGCCCGCAACAACTTCTCCGGCGCAATCGAGGGTCGCCCCACCCTGGCGTACATCGCATCAAAAGCCCCTGACAACTGGGCCAGCACCTCGTCCACCATGGCCCGGATGGCGCGCAGCGGATGATCCTTCCGCACCCTCGCCTCCGGCGATAAGTAACTGAATATCTGACTCTTTTGCTCGTCCGCTCCTCGCATGCTTCTTTCGTAACACACTCGCCTGTGGATGGGGAGTTGTTTTTCAGCAGCCTGCTAGAAGTATGTAAGGCTATCCGCGAAGAATCACGCTTCAGAAGCGAGCTGCGGACTTATAAGCCCTTCCTTGTCGCGAAAAGAATCTCAGTTTCGGAGTGTAACTATCTCGATAAGTGTCCTGTTTTGCACACTCTCCGCAAATGAACCTGAGTAACATTAGAAATAAGTAATGTTACAAGTAAGTAACATTGTAAAGGTGAGAGTTATATGATGCCAACCAAATGCGCTATTTCCCCACGGATTCTGCTTGTCGACGACGACGACGGCATTCGCGACATGATGACGGCGACGCTGGAACGCAAGGGGTTTGAAGTGGCTGCCGCAGCCAATGTGACGGAGGCTCTGAGACTCATCACAACCGAAAAGTTCGATGCGCTCATCACGGACCTGCACATGCCGAACGTCAGCGATGGTTTTACGGTGATAACCGCGATGCGTCACTCTCAGCCAGACACGCTCACTCTGCTAGTCAGCGGATACCCCGACGTGCAGAGGGCGATGAGCGCGATCGTGCTGGAGGCGGACGAAATCATCGTGAAGCCATTCGAGGCTGGGAAGCTGGCTGACATGTTGCGGGAGAAGATTTCTGCGCGCAAACCCGCTGCCCGGACGGAAAAGGAAAGAGTGGCTGCGATCCTGCACCGTTGTACGCACAGCATCGTCGAAGACTGGCTGGCGCGGGTAAAAGAGAGTAAAGAACTCAACCAAGTTACACTGAGCGACCAAGAACGTACCGGGTATCTTCCTAAGCTGATTGAAGACCTGGTGGTGCGCCTGAGAAAGTCCGATGCCGCCTCCAAGGACAGCGATGCCCTCTGTTCGGCCGCTGCTACGGACCATGGCAAGATGCGGCGGGCGCAGGGCTACACTCCTGCGATGCTGGTGCACGACTCGCGAATACTGCAAGTAACCATCTTCGGGACGTTACAGAACAATCTTGGTCTGATTGATTTCAGCCTGTTGCTGCCCGATGTCATGATGATCGCCGATGAAGTGGATTCGCAGTTGACNNCCGGAAGCGAGCATTTGTACGACGATCGAGGCGGGGAATGCGGTGGTGCGCATCATAGCGCTCATGTCGGTCTTGGGGTCGTAGTGATCTACCAGAGTGAAGGTGGCGACGCGGCCTTTGAGTCGTCCGCCGAGCAAGCCGCGGACGCCGGGGGTACGGAGGGACTCGTGAGCTTCGAGCCGCATGATGCAGACGTCGGGACCCTTGCCGGCGAACTTACCTTCGAAGATCTTGGACATCACGGCGCGGGGGGTAATGTCGGTGCCGTTCACCCGCATCTTGTCGCTGGAGAAAAGGCCGAGCGCCTTCAATTCGCAGAGCAGATCGTAATGGCCAGGGTAGCGGAGGGTTTTCTCGAAACACTCGCCGACCCTGCCGGCAAAGGTCTCGGGTAGAGTGGAGGTCCCGCCGGAAGTTTGGAAGGCAATCAGCGTGGCGAAGCCCGGCATATGAAATTCCTCGGGCTCGGTGAGCGGTTCAATGGTAAGGAGCTTGCCTTTGCGGAGGATGCGAGCTGGTTCCACGTACTCGTTGATGAGGCCTTCCACGGAGAAAACGAGTTGATAGTGGAACGGGGGCATCGGTTTTTCGGGAAGGCCGCCGACGTAAAGTTTGAGGGCATCGGCGCGGCCACCGAGGCGGCGGACGAGTTCTCCGCCGAGAATGGAAGCCATGCCGGGAGAAAGGCCGCAGTCGGGAGCGAGGGCCACGTCGCGCTTCTCGGCTTGGCTGGCGAGGGCGAGTTCCTGGCGGACGACGGTGTTGTTTCCGCCGAGATCGGCAAAATGGCAGCGGGCTTCGATGGCAGCTTTCGCCAGACCGAGGTTCAGACGATAAGGGACGGCGGAGAGGGCCGCGTCGTGGCCGCGCATAAGTTTGGCGACGGCTTTTTCGCGGCTGGCGTCGAGGGCAACGGCACGGATTTTCTTATCGCCGGTGATTTTGTTTACGCGGGCGGCGACCTCGCGGGCGCGTTTGAGATCGCTATCGGCGAGTGTCACTGACTCCACTTGCGATTGCCGCGCCATGTCGAACGCGGCGGCCGAACCCATCATGCCGGAACCGATGACTAGAAGCTTCAAGGGTGCACCTCTTGCGAAGGTCGTAACGTTTCAATCTACACCTGCGGGGATGAGGGTGCTAGTTTGGGGGTAGTGATGCGCGGGGAATCCTTGCCGCCCTGGTAAATCTGGGCAGTTTCCTCAGGGGCTGAAACCCAATGAATTTGTGACCTTTATGCGGCCCATTCGACTTCGCTCCGGGCAGGCTACTGAAAGCGCCGCTCTTCGGCGGTAATGCGGACGGTCGGGACTTAGGTGGGTTTCGGAATCAGGATTGTCAGGGGTAAAGAAACGTAAAGGAGCTAGAAAAGTGTTGACGGGCCTTGGGATTCCAGCTACAGTATGTTGTTCAAAAGGACATCTGGAGTTTCCAGGCTAGTGATTTGGCTGCCTCGGCCTGTGAGCCCACATCAGGAAAAGTGAGCATCTTCGGAGTCCGGTCGCGCATCTATTCTTGGTAGGAATTGCGCTAACTCCTTAAAAATCTCTGTGGAATCATTGGGTTAGGACGACCTCTTGGGGTTCTGGCCGGTTTCCCGGGAACAAGGGTGAAGGCGAGATGCCCACACAAATAAGGAAGGAGTAATACACACATGCGCTCTGATCGTGTGTTTGATGCTTTACAGACACTCCGGAATCGTTATATGCTTTGCCAGCTCGCCTCCAAGGCCACGCGGAAGTTCCACCGGCCCAGCACCAGAATCCAGGAAACGATGAATGGTGTG
>PMXH01000430.1 GCA_003165855.1 Acidobacteriaceae bacterium
GCCGAGAACCCTGTCTATTTCTTCCGGTATGTGATCGTCTACATCGCGACCTTTCTCTTCGCACTGTTTGCGGTCTACGCGATGCATCTGGTGTGCCAGGCGCTGGGGCTTCCGCCCCCTGCGGCGGTTTTTGCGCCGGTGCTTGTGATCCTGCTGGTACCTTACGTTGAGAGCGGCGGCGGCTTTTTCTACGACTATCCAGAACTCGCATTCCTTGCCCTAGCGGTCTGGGTCGCGCTCAGGTTCCGTTGGTGGTGGGTGATTCCCGTGGCCGCCCTGGGCGCCTGGAACAAGGAATCGTTCGTGTTCATCCTTCCTGCCCTTTATCCCTTCTTCAGGCAGCGGAGTTCACGGCTTCGCGCCTGGCTTGCTGTTTCAGTCCTGGGTGTCGTGTGCCTCGCGGTCTACTATCCGATTCATCTCCACTTCGCGCACAATCCTGGAGAGGCGATGGAGGTGCATTGGCGCGATCAACTGAACTATTTTCTGCATGTGCGTGACTTCGTTCTGGGAACGGAGATGACATACGGGGTGCCGATGCTGAAGGCATTTACCCTTGCCCCCCTGACCCTTCTCGCATGGACCGTGTGGCGCAGCTGGCAGGGTCTTCCCCGCGTGATCCAGCGTCACGGACAAATCGCGGCTGCCATCAACATTCCGCTCTATCTGCTTTTTTGCTCGCCGGGCGAGCTGCGTGATCTGAGTCTGCTTTACGTCTTTTTTCTGCTGGCCCTCGCGACCGCTCTCAACAATTGGATTGGCAAAGCATGCGGAGCGGGTGCGCAGGCACTTTGACGCGGCCTGCCAGTCCCCCACAGTCCTTCTGCGAATGCCTAGAGTCCTTCCCCTACCTCATCGCGATGGGCAATGCTCAGCACTCCAAGACTTTTCGTAAGATTCTCGTCACTGAAAATCTCGACGGATTCGATCAGAGGGGCCAGGTAAGATCGGTTGCCCAGCATTTCCTGCTTTCTGGTCACCGAGTAGACCACCTTCATCGTGACGTCGCGGTCAGGCCGGCTGCGGATGAGGTCGCTGCCCTCGTCCTCTGCCATGGGGAGTACCCAGTAAATGCTCGACATGTTCACAGGCTTGCCGGCAACAAAAGGATTCACCCCGACACCAAAGCTTCCCGAGAAATCACCGAAATAAGCAAGGCCACCTTGCCCTCTGTCCAGTTCAAGCGGGAATGCGCGTTCCGAGAAGGAGTACGCTCCAAGCCTGACTGGACAGACAAAGGTGAATCGTTGCTTGAAGTCTATTTTCTTTAGCTCAGCCAACAGCTTTGTTCGGACCGTGGCCCGGTAGCGCGCACGCTCGAACTCGTCATTCATCGCCGGCAATGAATTGCCGCCATCGAAGTACCTGGCGTAATCTTCGACAAACGATTCAGGATGGCCCGAGATCGCGACTCTGTAGTAAAAGGCCGTCTCCTCGGTCATCGGATGCAGGTCTGCCCTCTGAAGATTAGAGGACACAGCCAGACGGGTCGATGCAGTATCCGCCGATGCCTGTCCGTAAAACGGCCTTTGCATCTGCTGCATCGCCGGAGCAAACCCCGCCCCGAGAGCGAGACTCATGATCTTGATTGCTAATTTTTTCACCTGAAGGCCCCATGGATCTTCGCATCGCTCCTGTTCCATCGGGGACGCATCCTACGAACGAAAGGGGCACTCTGGCCTCTTGAAACCAGTCGCTCACGATGGAATTGGATTTGGTTGAAGAACTTTCTGGGGCCAAGGCGCAATGGAACTCAATTAAATNNGCATCTCCATCGCCGTTGCCAGGCCATTTTGACGCAATCTACGTTTGGCTATTTCTGCTTGCCAGAATCATTAACAATTTCCAAGAGGCACGCTGTGATCGCTGGCACAACGATTTTCCACACATCCATCAAGGGACAGCGGCACCACAACCTGCCAGCCCACTCCAGCCCGACTAAAATACGCCGACGCGTTTTTCCAGGTCCACGTAGCGGGGATCGGAGCGGATCTCGTCGAAGAACGGATCGAACTTGAGGTATACGATTTGCCCTTCGTGCGCATCGGCCGACCGGACAAGCTGGTCAATCGCGTTGTCGTTGTCGTGGAGAAGCGCGTAGGTGATGGCCGCCTGATAAAACGGCGCATGCATCGCGGCCATTTTTTTCAGCAGGCCCAGCGCCTGAGCCTTGTCATTCGAGCAAGCAGCCGCAAAGGCACGCGTCGACTGGGTGGCGGGTACGGCAGGGTAGGTCTTTTCGAGCCATTCCGCTTCAGCATGCGCGGTGGCGCAGTCGTGCTGCTGGACGGCCGCGACGACGCTGAGCGCATGTGCTCCAAGGAAGTTGGGTGAAATCTGCAGCATCTGGTGCAGAGCTTTCTTTTCGGCGGTCACGTCGCGCTCAAAATTGAAGGCAAAGAAATCGTCGAAGGGGGGAGTCTCGGAGAGAGGATCCTGCTCTGCGGCCAGGCGGATTTGCTCATGAGCCTCAGGGAAGCGCCCATGCGCGGCCAGGGCCCAGCCATAGCGTGCGCGTGTTTCAGCGCTCGCGCCCAGCTCGATGGCGCGCCGGAACTCCGCTTCTGCTTGCGGCCAGTTCCAATCCCACATGCACTCGATGTGCGCGAGCAGCCCGTGGGCCTCGCCCAGGTTCGGGTCCAGCTGGATTGCTTTTTGCGCGGCTTCTCGCACCCGCGGCCTGATCTCGTCGTTGGTTTCGACGGTCAGCGAGGACGACGCCAGTTCCGCGTAACCCATGGCAAGATAAGCGCGCGCAAACGAGGGATCGACAGCAATGGCCTGGTTGAACAACTGAACGGCCTTTTCAAGGGACTGGGGCGTGCGCAGGTTGTACTGGTACTCGCCCTGCATGTAGAGGTCGTGCGCCTGCGGGCTTTGGGTCTCAGCATGAATCACGGGGGGTGTGCCGCCACGCAGTTGGCGAATGGCATCGGTGATCGATGTGGCCACTTCCTCCTGCACTGCAAGCAGGTCTTTGGTCTGCGACTCGTAGGACTGCGACCACAGGTGATAGCCGTCCGCAGTGCGATTCAGTTGGGCCGTGATGCGCACGTGGTCGCCCTGGCGCGTGAAGCTGCCTTCGAGCACCGTGTCCACACTCAGTTGTTGGCCGATCTGGCGCACGTCCTCGCCTTTGCCCTTAAAGGCGAAGGCCGAGGTGCGCGCGACCACGCGCAGATCGCGCCATTGGGCAAGATCGTTGGTCAATTCCTCCGTCATACCGTCGGCGATGTAGTCGTCCTGGTGGTTGGGCGAGTAATCCTCAAACGGCAGCACGACAATCGCGCTGATGGTCTGCCTGGGTAACAGGTGAGATGCGTGCTGCCGCCACAGCATGTATCCGGTGAGCGCCATTGCGACGAGGCCGGTCACGACGAGAACGACTCCATAGCGCGAGAGCGGGCTCGCCGGCTTCGCTTTGATCTCAACCAGGCGCGGCGCGACCGCTGGTTCGGCAATCGAGGTTGCGTCGCGAAAATCAAAGTTCGCGACGTAGCTGCGCGGCGGAAAGTCAATGGCGATGGTGTCGCGACGGCCTTCATCCGCGTAGTAATCCTTGAGCCGCTGACGTAGACGGCTGAATTCGGTGCGCACCACTGACTCGATGCGCGGATCAAACGATGCAGGCTTGCGGAAAACATCCAGTCCGATGGCATACTCGTTGATCTTGTCGGCGTCGCCGGCAAGGGTGTGCTGTACCAGGTATTCCAGGAGTTGGCCGCGCCGGCTCGATGAGGAAAAATGTTGCGTGAGCAGCAGTTTTGCAAGGTACGCGCGGACCTGGCGCGAACGCGAATCGGGGGCGTGTTGGGAGTCCTGGCTTTCG
>PMXH01000325.1 GCA_003165855.1 Acidobacteriaceae bacterium
GCTCGACCATCCGGCTGGGCTATATGCGCGACGGCAAGCTTTCGGATACAACAGTTACCATCGGCGACCGCGACAAGGTCTTCGCCGAGGCTGGTGAGCAACAGGCGATGGGCAGCCCGGATGAGAAGGGCGACGCGGGTGAAGCCAGACTGGGCCTCGTGGTCCGCGATGCCTCCGCCGCCACATCCGCCAAGCTACACATTCCAGGCGTGATGATTCAGTCGGTGCGCTCCGGTTCCTTCGCCGACCTGCAGGGGCTCGAACCCGGCCTGGTCATCACCCGCGTCAACAAGCACCCTACCGGTAACAAAGCGCAGTTCGATGCGGTAGCCGGCAAGCTCAAAACTGGAGATGATGTGGTTTTCGAAGTTCTGGACCCGCGCCATCCCAACGACGGCATCAACTATGTAGGTGGAACGCTGCAGTAAGGAATGCGAAAAGCGCCGGGGGTAGAGTACCGCTTCCGGCGTTTTTCTTTGCTTTTTTTCGGATTTCTACCGGATTATCTTGTCTCAGTGAGGGACAATTCGCTAGACTTTGTTGCAATGTCCCACGAGAGATTTTCAACCCAAAGGAGAACCAGCTTGCGCCTTCTTCGAGCAGCACTGGCAGTGGCGCTGTTGACGGGTCTGGCCACGGCGCCGGCCTTTGGGAACACCCACCATTCGACTACAGCAAGCAGCCACTCGACCCATAAGGTCCACAAGGGCAAGGCCAAAGCCAAAGCAGGCCGTCAGCGTGGGCAGTTGACTATCGATTCTGCCAGGGCGACAGAGATCCAACTGGCGCTGATTCGCGAGCATTACCTGACGGGCGAAGCCACGGGCAAGTGGGATGACACAACCAAAGCCGCGATGGTGAAGTATCAGGCCGACCAGGGGTGGCAGACCAAGCTGACGCCGGACTCGCGGGCTCTGAAGAAGCTGGGTCTGGGCCCCGATTACTCACATGCGATCAATGCCAAACCCTCTTCGGCTCCGGCTCCGGCAGCTTCCAACGCTATTCCGCCGGTTCAGGCGGCGGGTTTTGCGGAGGCCGCGGGGGTGAGCCGGTAGGGTTTCAGGGCCTAAATATACGGTTACAGATAGTTGTTTGCTTGCATTAGGTTCCTTGCCGGGATGCAATGCAACTGATTTAGGTTTATGTTTCCCCCATGCCCGAGAGTCCGGAGATGGGGCACCCGGTGCCGTCCCTACGGGACACCAGATGAATTGTTGGAAACGCCAACCCAGCGTTGAAGCGCTGGGCTAATAACCGTTGCGCCTACGGCGCGGGTTACGAGACTGCTCCCGGTGGTGAAGCTGGTACAGGCAACGAACAGCTTCTGACATGGCGGTTTCTGGTGCGGCTGGATTTTGACCGCTTTTCATGATTGTGCAGGAAGAGGTGGTAATTAACTGCAAGAATTGGGTAAAAATGTTTGGCAATGAGGTTGGTGCGATCCCATTCATCGCGATCATGCCGCGATGAATGGCACAGATTTCTGTAACTCATGGTGATTTTTCGGGGATGATGAATGGACCACCTGCCCCACCTTCCAGACGGTGAGGGTATTGGATATAAAAATTGGGCAATGGAGATTCTTATAACAAAATCAGCGAGTTAGCCTCCGCTACGCGGAGATAGCGAGTCAGCAAGTCAGCGGGCGACGATTGCATATGAGGTCTCGTTACCTCGCGGGTCGGCAACGAGGGTGGACAATTGATAAGAGTCCATTGCTGCGCGTTTGGCTCTTTCTGGCCCTCGCGGCGTAATCTGGAGGCATCATGAGTCAAAACCCGCAACAGCCCCAGATGAACCTTGTCAAGACAGACGACTATCGCGAGTCCTACGCCAACAGCTGCCAGGTGCGGGTGAGCGTTTGGGATTTCCAGATTGTGTTTGGGCTGGCATCGAGCGAAACCCCGGAGCAGGTGACCATCCGCAACAGCCAGGCCATCTTCCTGAGCCCTCAACAAGCCAAGGCACTATGGAACGTGCTGGGCCAGAACCTTGCGCAGTACGAGCAGGCCTTTGGGACGCTGAACCTGGAACCGCACGGCCACAACTTTCCTGAGGGGCCGGTGAATTAAAAGCAGGGAATAGGGAATAGGGAATAGGGAATAGGAAACAGCTCCGAGGGCGATTGATTGCGCTTCAAGAGACTCATTGAGCCACGGCTGGACGCGCCGCTGCCATTGTGGATGATTTTTCCGGTCATCTTTGTGGCGCTGTATGCGAGCCACTTCACGCTGCTGCGCGTGCCCTACTACTGGGACGAGGCGGGGTACTACATTCCCGCCGCATGGGACTTCTTCCGCACTGGATCGCTGATCCCGATCACCACCCTGAGCAACGCGCATCCGCCGTTGCCCAGCATCTACCTGGCGCTATGGTGGAAGGTTTCGGGCTTTTATCCCGAGGTGACGCGCGAGGCTGTACTGATGGTGGCTTCGCTGGGCCTGCTGGCGGTGTGGAAGCTGGCGCTGCGCCTGGCCGGCTCGCAGCTGGTCGCTTTCTGGACGGTCGTTCTAACCGGCCTTTATCCCATCTGGTTTGCGCAGAGC
>PMXH01000505.1 GCA_003165855.1 Acidobacteriaceae bacterium
GGTCCAATAGGCGGAAACGTCGAAGCTGCGGCGGTCGAGGATCTGGAACCGCACTAAGTGAAGATGAATGGGATGGGAGTCGTCGGTGAGGTTGATGAGGTTCCAGATCTCGATGGAATCGAGGACTGGGTTTTCCGTGACCGGCATATTCCAATGGACATTATTGAGCAGCATGGTGACCGGACGCTGAACCATATCGTCGACTTCCACCAGGGTGAGCATCCGAGTCTGCGTGGCGGCGGATTCCGGGATCTTTGGAACCGGTCGCAAGGATGAGGGCAGGGCGCTGGTATCGCGCGCAGGATTCTTCTCGTTGTGCTGCGAATCCACTTTGTTTTGATCGCTCTTATTTTGATCGTTGCGGGCGACGCGGAATTGCATGACGTNNACGAGGAAGGCATCGCCGAAAACTTCGGGCGTCCACGGCGATTTCGGATTGCCCGACACGGGATAGTTGAGCTGGCTTTCGAGATCGAAGATGCGATCGCAGAGCGCGAGCGGTATCTCGTATTTTCCGCTGGGCAGATTCAGGGAATCCTCGACGTCGTCCCGCAAGAGATAGGTGCCCAGCAGTCCGGCGAAAACATTCAGGCGGTTAATTCCCAGCGCGTGGTCGTGATACCAGAGCATGGCCGCGTCCTGGTGATTGGGATAGTGATAGAGAGCGGACTTGCCGGGAACGTACCAGTTGTCGGGATAGCCGTCACTATCAGGAGGAGCCTTGGCTCCGTGGAGATGGACGACGGTTCTGACCTCGGGTTTGTCGGCTTCCGCGCCGTGGATGCTGTGATCGATAGGCAGAAAATGCTGCGTGGGGAGTTCGTTGGCCCATTCGACCAGGATTCCCTGGCCGCTACGAGCTTCGAATGTGGGACCGGGAGAGCTGGAACCATAGGCCCAGAGGCGCGTGGGCTTCATATCGCGATGTACCTGGCTCTCGATCGGGCGCATGGCAATGCGATAGTAAGGAAGCTTGAGAGACGGATCGGTGGGGCTGGGGCGGTGATCGATGGGTTGGGCGATTGAAGGAATGGGAAGCGGATCGACGAACTGCGCGAGCGAACTGGCTTGGAGGCTGGTGCGGAACTTGGGTGCGGGCGGCTGGTGATTCGCGGTCTGGGGTAAGGCCAGAGCCGCGGTGAGGATTCCGCCGCGGTGAAGAAAGGCTCGTCGCGTCAGGGACACTTGTGGATTTTCTCCTTCGTTGAAAGCAGTGGCCAGTGGGCAGTGATCAGTGGCCAGTTCACCACCGAAAAGTTTCGCCATCTGCCGGAGTTCGCCTCTCGGCTGCTAGCAGGTTCGCTCAGCAAGTTCCTTCGTAGCCTACCGCAAGAATAATAAGCGGGCATGCGAAGTTTAGTTTCGCATGCCCGCGGCCTGAGCAGAAGCGGGCTAAGCAAAGATGCTTGCCCGGGATGACGAAGCGCAGGCTATTTCACGTACTCGCCGGTGCTCGGATTCAGGAATACAGTTCCGTTGCTCCGGATCTCGGAGAAATTAAACATTTGGCTGATGGAGTTGGCGATGCCATCGAAAGAGCCCTGGCCAATGCGCTCGCCGCCGAGCCAGTTATCTTCGATGAAGTGGATGACCGAGGTCTGGTCGGTGATGGTGTGGTCGACGAAATTCTGCCGCGCCCAGGGAGAGATGGCGAGCAACGGCAGTCTGGGACCGTAACCGCAGCGCCCGAGAGCGTGCAGATTCGCGGGATTGATGCCAGGCAACGAAGTGGCTGCCGTGCCGCAGGCACCGGGACCGGTGAGAGCGTCCGACGGGCCCGTCGAAGTATTCACGATGGATCCCATCTGATGGTCGTACCAGCCGTCGGAGTCGTCGTACATGACGACCACCGCCGTGCTGCTCCAGGTGGGCAGCGATTCCAGCAGGTTGATGGTATTCACGACGAAGGTTTGTTCATCCAGAGGATCAGAGTATCCGGCGTGAGCGTCTTGAAAGGCGGGTGCCTTGAGGAAGCTCACGGCCGGGAGATTGCCACCCGCCGCAGCGGCGTAGAAATCCTCAATATCGTATTGATGGTTGGCGGGGCCGGCGTTTCCGATTTCGGCGAGCGAAGCGGGCCGGGTGTGCGCCGGGTTGGCGACGCTGGACCAGTAGGCGAACAAGGAATGATGAGGAATGTAATCGCTTTCGGTCACGCCCGAGACGGCCGATGTAGTGCTGCGGGCGCACCCGGTGGTGCCGTTGGAGTTGACCAGCGACAGGTTGAAGCCGCCCATGAAACCGCCCCAAGTCACGCCGGAGGCGGTGAGGAGGTCGCCGATGGTCTTGCTGCCCATGGTGCCTTGGGCGCGCGTGGGCGAAGAACAGACATCGCCGAGCGGATCGGCATCGCCGATCATGGTCAGAGAGCCGTCGCTGCCGCCACTCACTTCGTCTCCGGTGCCGTTCAGCGTGGAGATAACTCCGTTGGTCTGGCCTGATACCAGGTTGATCACACCCGGAGTCGAGGGCCCGAAGGTGGTGCCGTAGGAGTTGTCACTCATGGCAAAGTTCTGGGCATAGTTCCAGATGCCGGTGACGGTATTGCCGTCGAAGTATCCCATGACCAGTCCGTTGGTCTGGGTCACGCCGGAACCGGATGGTGGAGGACCGGCAGTGCCCGTGTACAGCGGAAACAAATCCATCAAGCCGGCATCGAACGCCTGCTGCTCGGCGGTGTAGTCGTGATCCTGATCATTGGTGTAGGCCTGGGAGCGATCAAGACGGAAGGGGTTGGCGGCGCCGGTACCGTTGGCGGGGTTCAGGTTGGGGTTGTTATTCAACAAGGCATTGCCGAGGCCGTTGACGGTAGGGGTGTTGGGCGAGGCTTTGAATTTCGGTTCGCCGACAGGGTTGGTGGCGACGGGATAGGTTCCGAAATAGTGGTCGAAGGAAACGTTCTCGTTGAAAATCACAACCAGGTGCTGAATGGGAGTTGCGGTAACGGGTGCTTTCTTGGTCGGCTTCGCGGCTGGTTTCGAGGCGGCGAAGGCTGGCATGGCGGTCGGTCCCAGGGCGGTGGTTAGTGCCAGCAGCAGAGCCAGCGTCCTCCGGGGAGTGTCTGAAGTCTTGCGCGTGTCGAACATACTTTTTTCCTCCGCCCGGGTGAATCGAGCCCATTCCTCTGGAGCGCGTGCTTAGATCCATGGACTGTTTTTGGACCGGGGCGAAGAGGACTATAGCGGCCAAATGTTGCGGCGAGGTTGCGGGACTGTTAAAAACAGGTGAATCGGCGCGGGCGGGGGCGGAGGAGAGGCATTCCCAGGTGCCGACCGGATCTCTGCGGCCGTTCAGCCTGGAGAATACCTCCGACTCCTGCGCGAGACGGGCGAACGCTATGGGCTCACGCGAAAGTTCACATTACTCGAAAGCGTGCCGCTGGAAGTTGTCACCTGGACGGTGCCGGTCGTGGCGCCAGTGGGCACGGTGGTGGTGATCTCGGAACTCGATACTACGGAGAACGCTGCCGCTGTACCGTTGAAAGTGACGCTGGTCGCGCCAGTCAGATCGGTCCCCAGAATCATGACGCCCGCTGCCACTTTGCCGGAAGTGGGTAGCGTCTTCACGAACGGACCCAGACCCACAGACAGGCTGAACACCGTGCCGTCGCGCATGTCGCCTTCGGTGTTGGTTCCACCAGAGACAGTTGTCCCGTAGAAGGTTCCGTTGGTGGCTTGAACCAGTCCGTTGCCGCCCAGGGAGAGGGAGCCGTCCGTACCGTTGAAGCCGTCCTTGCCGTTGAAGCTGTGCAGCGTGTTCAACGTTCCTCCGGTTGTGCCGATTTCGAAAATCGTGCCGCAGCCGTCCACCAATTCGGCATCTTCCAGGCATAAACCGTTGGACCCGCCGCCAGTGAAGGCCCCGCCAAGGTCGGTTGTCCCGTACAGGTTCCCATCGGTGGCCTGGATCACCCCGGCGTAGGGGTCGGCGCCGTCCGGGCAACCCTTCTGGGCGCAAAAGCTGTAAAGCGTGGTCGGCGTACCACCTGCCGTAAAGCTAAAGACCGTGCTGCCGCCGCCGCCGTTGTTGGGCAAGGTCCCGGCGACTGTCCCGTAAAAGTTCCCGTTGCTGGCTTGAACCAGCGCGCCCACAGGCCCGTCCAAGCTGTAAAGCAGGTTCAGCGGACCACCTAACGTAAAGTCAAAGACGGTCTGCCCATTATAGGTTGTCCCGTAGAAGTCCCCGTTGCTGGCCTGAACCAGCGCCGCCGCGGGTGCCATGCCGGACTCGTCGTCAAGGCTGAAGAGCGCCGGGGTCAGCTTGCCCGCTGGCGTCATGCTGAAGACGGTGCCGCCAGTGCAGCCAGTCGCAATGCAGGCAGTCCCACCGGACGACGTTGTTCCGTAGAAGGTTCCGTTGGTGGCTTGAATCAGGGGCGCCTCGGGGGCGTTTCCGTCATCGCAGTTGCCAGTTGTGACCTCTTGGCAGAAGCTGTACAGGATTTTCACCACGCCCTCTTGCGACATGCTAAAGACCGCGCCAAAGCCGTTGGCCCCGCCGCTGACGGTTGTCCCGTAGAAGATCCCGTTGGAGCCAAGGACGAGCCCGGCCTCGGGGTAGGCGCCGTCTGATGGGGGGCCGGCGAAGCTGTGCAGCGTGGTCAGCTTTCCGATCGGGGTCAACTTAAACACCGTGCCCAAACTATTTGCTCCTCCGGCAAACGTGGTTCCGTATAGATTACCGTCCCTACCCTGGACGAGAGACATATTGTAGGGGTTGGCGCCGTTGCTCCCGGCAAAATTTACCAGCTTCTTGAAGACCGGCGCCAGCAAGCTCTGCGCCTGCGCTGATTGGGTCGTAATGACTGCCGGCACCAGTACGGCCGCTAGCACCAGCGCGGCGCTGGCCATCGGCAGATGCATTCTCGAAATCCAATTCCGATGTTTTGGTTTGTTCTTCCTCATTGATTCCTCCGGCAAACTTAGTAATAAGTCTCTTCGCTGCAGGGCGCACGGTGGTACCATCCGCGCCTAATTCCTGCCTTGGATGTGGGTTCCCAGCGGTATAGAATGTAGCGGCGCGATTCACCCCAGTCGCCATCCCCCCCGCAGTTTGGGATATTGCCCAATAACCGGCTAGTGGTCTTCAGGCTTGGATAAAGTTTTTCTAAAGCTTTTTTGAATGCACCATGTCCTTGCAAATAAAGGCGGTCTTTGAGTTCGGCTGTTTTCGCATGAATCCCGCCGAGCGCCTCTTGCTGCGCGAGCAGGTACCGGTGCAACTTCCCCCAAAGGCGTTCGACGCATTAGTGGTCATGGTGGAGAATCACGGGCGCTTGCTCGGAAAAGACGAACTGCTGAGAACGGTCTGGCCAGACGCTTTCGTCGAGGAATCGAATCTGGCCCAACATATCTCGATCTTGCGCAGGACGTTGCGGGATGGGGAAGAGGGCTTTCGGTACATCGAAACCGTCCCCCGCTATGGCTATCGTTTCATTGCCGAGGTTCGGGAACTTGGTGGCACGGTCCCGGATACCGAGGTTCTTGCACCTTCAACGCCCAGCCCGCAAGTTCCTCCGGTAGCTCCTGAAGGTGGAGTTCCTGAAGGCGTCCGTCCCCGGCCGCGCTTTCGGAGTGCGGCCGCCGCGATTGCCGGACTGGTGGTGCTGCTGGCAATGTTGATCTTGAGCCTGCCAGCCTGGAGGAGGCACCGTAGTTCCGGGTTGGAGCCCATCGAATCTCTGGCGGTGTTGCCGCTGCAAAACCTTTCTGGCGATCCCGCACAACAATATTTTGCCGACGGCATGACCGAGGCGCTGATCACGGACCTGGCGAAGATCCCTGGGGTGAAGGTCATTTCCCGTACTTCGATCATGCAGTACCAGGATTCGCATAAGCGGCTGCCCCAGATCGCGCACGAACTGGGAGTCGACGGCATTGTGGAAGGATCGGTGCTGCGCTCCGGGGATCGAGTCCGCATCACGGCGCAACTGGTGCGCGGCGCGACCGATCAGCACATGTGGGCTGAATCGTACGAACGCAACCTGTCCGACCTGGTTGCACTGGAAGACGAAGTTTCCCGCAGCATCGCCGGACAAATTCAGAAAGAAATCGCACCGCGAGCGACACAGCCACTGGCGGCCGGTGCGGCAGTGAATCCTCAGGCTCACGAGGACTACTTGAAAGGGCCGATATTTCTGGAATTCCCGCAGCGAGGCGGGGTATCGGAAAGCCATCGAGTATTTTCAGGCGGCTGTGACCGAAGACCCACAATATGCGCAGGCCTACGCCGGCCTGGCGGACGCATACGCGCTGCTTGGATCATTGCCCAATTCGGAGATCCGCGGTACGGCAATGCCCAAAGCAAAAGAGATGGCGCTGACCGCATTGAAGCTCGACGATTCGCTGGCGGATGCGTACACGTCGCTGGCCTTTGTGGAAATGCATTACGAATGGAAATTCGGGGAGGCTGAGCAGGAGTTCAAACATGCCATCGCTCTCGACCCCAACTACTCGATCGCTCATCA
>PMXH01000508.1 GCA_003165855.1 Acidobacteriaceae bacterium
CTGCAGGTGGAAGTGGAAGGCGCTATCAGCAAAACCGAGACCGGTTATGCTTTCGGCGAAGTGTTGGTTCGTGCGAACCTGATGATCCCCCAAGAAGAGGAACAGGCACGGGCTATCAAGCTCTTAAACAAGGCCAAGGGTCTGTGCCTGGTGTCGCGGGCGCTGGCCATCAAGCAGGTATTCGAACCAGTGGTGGCGGTTGCCGTGCCCGTTGCCTGAGTCCTTTTCTTCCCGTCCACTCCACCGAGAAGCGGTGTGCATGAGCTTGAAGCGCCTGATGCTTCGAGAGAATACGAAACATTCGCCGATAGTCTATCCTCAACGTAGCAAGTTCCGCGGCTCGGTTGAGCGAGCGGAGCTTTCTGAGTTCAACCGAGGATGTTTCGATGGAACAACTTCAGGAGGAAACGAAACACGCGGCACCCGGCAAGTACGGCTTGGATGCAATGTTTGCTCCCAGTTCGGTGGCCGTGATCGGCGCGACCGATCGCGCCCACACCGTCGGCCGAACTATTCTTGAGAATCTTCTGCACGGCCACTTTCAAGGCCAAGTGTATGCGGTTAACACGAAGCATGAGGAAGTGCTGGGGCTTAAGGCTTATAAGAGCATTCGTGACATCTCCCGACCGGTGGACTTGGCGGTAATTGCCACTCCGGCAGTAACGGTTCCGGAAATTATTGGCGAGTGCGTGGATGCGGGCGCCAAGTCCGCAGTAGTGATTTCTGCCGGATTCAAAGAGCGCGGCGCGCAAGGCGATGCGCTCGAAAAACAGATTCAAGAACAGTTGCGTCGCGGTTCCCTGCGCTTGATTGGCCCAAACTGCCTGGGGATCATGAACCCGTCGATCGGGTTGAATGCCACCTTCGCAAAAGACGCGCCGCCAGCGGGAAGCGTCGCATTCCTGAGTCAGAGTGGAGCTCTTTTGAGCGCGATCCTCGACTGGAGCCACCGCGAGGAAGTGAGTTTCAGCGCCATCGTTTCTACCGGCTCGATGCTGGACGTTAGCTGGGGCGACTTGATTTACTACTTCGGCGACGATCCCCACACCAAGAGCATTCTGCTTTACATGGAGTCGGTGGGGGATGCGAGGTCGTTCGTATCTGCCGCTCGCGAAGTCGCGCTCACCAAGCCGATTATCGTCATCAAGGCTGGTCGCTCGGAAGCGGCCTCCCGCGCGGCGGCCTCACACACCGGGGCGCTCACGGGCAGCGACGAAGTTTTGGAAGCAGCGTTCCGCCGCTCGGGAGTTTTGCGAGTCCACAACATTGCGGATCTGTTCTATATGGCGGAAGTGCTCGGCCGGCAACCTCGGCCCAAAGGTCCACGGCTTACCATTCTGACCAATGCTGGCGGCCCCGGAGTGCTGGCCACCGACGCGCTGGTTGCCAACGGCGGGGAACTGGCCGAGCTCTCTCCAGACACCCTCAACCGCCTGAGCGAGTTTCTTCCCGCCCACTGGAGCCACAACAATCCGATTGACATTCTCGGCGATGCCGATCCCGAGCGCTACGCTCATGCCCTCGAAATTGCTTCCCAGGATCCGAACAGTGATGGGCTGCTGGTCATCCTCGCCCCGCAGGGCATGACCGATCCTTCGCAGATTGCAGATCGCCTGAAGCCTTACGCTAAAGAATATGGCAAGCCTGTGCTCGCCAGTTGGATGGGAGGAAACAGCATTGCTGCCGGCGAAGCTGCCCTGAATTCCGCCGGCATTCCTACTTTTCCTTATCCCGATACAGCGGCGCGGGCCTTTACTTACATGTGGCGATACACCTACAACCTGCGTGGGCTGTACGAGACTCCCACACTCACGCAGTACTCTGAGCTGGAGAGCGCATCCCGCACTCAGGTCGACCAAATCATTCAGAATGTGCGAAGCCACGGCCGCGTTCTGCTCACCGAGCTTGAATCGAAGCAGCTGTTGTCGCTTTACGGCGTTCCCACGGTGGAGACGCGGGTCGCGGCCAGTGCGGACGAGGCGGTCGGAGTTGCTGCGGAAATTGGCTTTCCGGTTGTGCTGAAGGTCTATTCCGAGACCATCACGCACAAGACGGATGTTGGCGGAGTCCAACTGAACTTGCAGGATGAAGCTGCCGTCCGCGCGGCCTATCGCGTCATCCAGGCTTCGGTGGCTGAGAAAGCCGGCGCGGATCAATTTTCAGGCGTCACCGTGCAGCCGATGGTGAAGCTGGATGGCTACGAGTTGATCCTCGGGAGCAGCGTCGATCCGCAGTTTGGTCCGGTAGTATTGTTTGGCTCCGGTGGCCAACTGGTTGAAGTGTATCGCGACCGCGCCCTGGCGCTTCCGCCGCTGAATACGACGCTTGCGCAACGAATGATGGAGCAGACCCGGATCTTCACCGCGCTCAAGGGAGTCCGGGGGCGCAAACCGGTCAACATGGCCGCACTGGAGCAGCTATTAGTGCGCTTCAGTCAGCTCGTGCTCGAACAGCCGTGGATTGCGGAAATTGACATCAATCCGTTGCTGGCTTCATCGGAGCGATTGTTGGCGCTCGACGCCAGAATCGTACTGCACGGTCCGGCGGTGACACTCGATCAGTTGCCCAAGCCCGCCATCCGCCCCTATCCTCTGCAGTATGTCTTGCCCTGGACGATGAAGGATGGAAATCAAGTGACGATCCGTCCGATCCGCCCCGAGGACGAGCCACTCATGGTGAAGCTCCACGAGACTCTTTCCGACCGCAGCGTCTACCTGCGCTACTTCTGCTCTCTAAGCCTGAGTAGGCGCATAGCGCACGAGCGATTGTTGAAAATCTGCTTCGGGGACTACGACCGGGAAATGGCGCTGGTCGCCGAAACCATCGATCCANNGCGGTGCTGGTTTCCGATCAGTATCAGAAACTTGGTCTGGGGAATGAACTACTCCGCCGTGTGGTCGAGGTTGCCCGGGATGAAAAGTTGAGCCAAGTGTCTGCGGAAATGTTGCCGGACAACATAGCCATGCAGGCCATCATGCGGCACCTGGGCTTCCGGGTGCGCGCGACCGAAGATCTAACTTCCATCCGGGCCTTCTTGGACCTCTGAACTTCTAAACCCTGTTGCGCGATTGTGCCGGAGTCACAACCAGACTCCACATTTCCTGATCTATCTTCTTGTTCACGAAGATGTCGAGAGCATGCAACCCGCACAGATCGACCACGATCGAGTGAATGGCGTGATCAGGGTCACAGGACGGAGTGACATTGGACATAGCCGAAATCGCTCCGAAGTGTGACCTTGAAGTTGGGAGCGGAGGTGTCGTATGACCGTTACGGAACATAGGAAAGACACACCCGAAACCAACAGGCAATCCGCCGCGATCTCCGTAAAGAATGTGCTGTTTGCCACGGACTTCTCGGCCACATCGGAATCGGCGCTGCCCTATGCGACTGCCATCTGCCGCCGCTTCGGCGGCACGCTGCACGTTGCCCACGTCCTCTCCGATGCTAGTTTGTTGCTCATGACCGGCGGCGTCGACTACGTGAGTGTGGGCACTCTTTACGAGGACGCGCATGCCGCGGCTCAGGAGAAGATCCAGCAAATCACAGCTCGCGCGGGCGGAATCCCAAACCGCAGCTATGTGCGCCATGGGCAGGTTTGGACGAACCTAAGCAGCATCGTCAGGGAGAATGGGATCGACTTGATCGTGGTCGGAACGCATGGCCGCACCGGACTGGGAAGGCTGCTGTTGGGCTCTGTGGCCGAGGATATTCTGCGGCACGCGCCATGTCCGGTTCTAACCGTCGGACCAAGAGTCCGCGGCCGGGCCAAGCTGCCCGAATTTCACGGCGAGGGCAGAGAACTGGCGCCCGCCGAACTCGAGCTGCGTCGCATCGTGTATGCCACAAACTTCACTTCCTCCTCGTTAACGGTTGCCCCGGTTGCGATTGGGCTGGCCGGGCAATTTGAAGCGCGTCTGACGCTGATGCATGTGATTGAAGAGTATGCGAACCTGGAGGCCCGTTTGGGGCTGATTGAAAGTGGAATCCGGCAATTACAGGCATTGGTTCCCAAGGACGCGGCGCTGGCGTATGTGCCGGAAGCGGTCATCGAGTTCGGCGCCGCATGGCAGTGCATCTTGAATACGGCGGCGGACCGTGACGCCGATCTGATTGTGCTGGGAGCTCGTCCCGCCGACAGCGCAACGCACCTGCCTTGGACGACCGTGCACCGGGTCGTGGCGCAAGCCATCTGCCCGGTCCTCACCGTGCGCGCTTAGAACTGATCTCATCCCCCAAGCGCGGAAGGCCCTGGGAAGCGTTCGTGCGACCAGGTTCCGGAGGTAACGCGTCCCGTTATCAGCTCACAGACGCTTGTGATCTCCATCACTGCCGCTTCCAGCCACTTCCCCCCACAATCAAAGTGTAATTCACTAGCGGAGCGCATGTGTTCAATATCATCCACGCCCAATTCATCGCCCCCGGTATCAAACGCTTCGTCCTGGAAGCTCCCCGCATTGCCCGCAAACAGAAGCCTGGCCAGTTTGTGATTCTGCGTATTTACGAGGAAGGCGAGCGGATTCCTGTGACCATCGAGAACTCCGACCCGGCAGCCGGCACCATTAGCATTGTGGTGCAGTCGGCCGGGAAGACTACCCATTTGCTGAATTCGCTGAACACCGGCGACGACATTCTTGACGTGGTTGGACCTCTGGGGAAGCCCTCCGAGATCGAGAAGTTCGGCACCGTTGTGGTGGTGGGAGGAGGCGTTGGTACGGCCATGGCCTATCCCTCGGCAGCGGCGTTCAAGCGGGCGGGCAACCGCGTGATCTCGATCATCGGTGCGCGCAACAAAGAGCTGGTAATTCTCGAGAGTGAACTGCGCGCGGTGAGTGACGCTCTCCTGATCACTACCGACGACGGCAGCTACGCGGACAAGGGCTTCGTCACCGACAAACTTCGCCAGCTCATCCAGAACGGCACCCGCATTGACCTCGTGCTGGCAATCGGACCAGTTGTGATGATGAGGGCCGTGGCGGAACTCACCCGCAAAGAGAACATTCGAACCGTAGTCAGCCTGAACCCGATCATGATTGATGGCACCGGAATGTGCGGCGGTTGCCGCGTGCCGATCGATGGCAAGAGCGAATTCGCCTGCGTCGATGGACCTGAGTTCGATGCGCACAAAGTGAACTTTGAAGTGCTGGTGCAGCGCAACTCGATGTACCGCGACGCCGAACAACGGTCGCTGGCCGATTACCAGCGNNGCCGCGGCTCACCATGCCGGGGCTGGCGAAGTTAAGGTTCACGAAATTCAGGAGCCGTGCGCGATTGCGCCAGGAGGCAAGAGGTGAGCCCGACCGCGAAAAACACTCTCAACCCGCTTTCGATGAAGGAGCGGATCAAGGTTCCACGGCAACTGATGCCCGAGCAGCCCGCCGACGAGCGGAACAAGAATTTCCAAGAGGTGAATCTTGGCTACAGTCCTGAACTGGCGCGGCAGGAAGCGTTGCGCTGCCTGGAATGCGCCAAGCCCACCTGCACGGATAACTGCCCAGTGGGTGTGAAGGTGAAAGAGTTCGTGGAACTGATCGTGGCCGGCGACTTCCTGGGCGCGGCGGCGAAGATTCGCGAAGACAATGTCCTGCCTGCCGTCACGGGGAGAGTCTGTCCGCAGGAAGATCACTGCGAGGGCAAGTGCCTGCTATCGAAGAAAGTGAAGCCGCTCGGCATCGGCTATCTGGAGCGATTTGTCGCCGATTACGAGCAGCGCATGGGAACGCATGTGCTTCCCAACGTGCAGCCGACCGGAAAGAGAGTTGCAGTCGTGGGCAGCGGGCCGTCGGGCCTGACCGTGGCCGGTGACCTGATTCAGAAGGGTCACAAGGTGCACGTGTTCGAAGCGCTGCACGAACTGGGAGGAGTGCTGGTCTATGGCATCCCCGAGTTTCGCCTGCCCAAGCAGATCATTCGCGAGCAACTCGACTACATGCGCGAGATGGGCGTTGAGTTCGAGACGGATGTGGTCGTCGGACGCACGGTAACGATCGACGAACTCATCCACGAAGAAGGATTCGACGCGGTCTACATCGGCACAGGCGCAGGACTGCCGCAGTTCATGGGCATTCCGGGCGAACATTTCAACGGCGTCTACTCGGCCAACGAGTTTCTCACCCGCATCAACCTGATGAAGGCCTACAAGTTCCCCACCTACGATGAACCGATGATCGACCTACATGGCAAAGATGTCGCGGTGATCGGAGGCGGCAACACAGCGCTCGATGCAATCCGCTCGGCGCTGCGCCTGGGTGCGCGCAAAGCCTACGTGATCTACCGCCGCAGCGACGCGGAAATGCCGGCGCGAGCTGAGGAAGTTCATCACGCTCGGCAGGAGGGCATCGATTTCCAGATGCTGACCGCGCCGGTGGAGTTTCTTTCCGATGGCAAAGGCTGGCTGACCGCGGCGCGCTGCGTCCGCATGGAGTTGGGTGAGCCGGATTCCTCTGGCCGCCGCAGGCCCGTGCCCATCAAAGGTTCGGAGTTCGATTTGCCGCTATCCGTGGCCATAATGGCGATCGGCACTACGGCGAACCCGATTGTGCAAAGCACCACGCCGGGTCTGGGGACGGACAAACGCGGCTACATCCAAGCCGATTCCGAGACTCAGCGCACCACGCGCCCAGGTGTGTTTGCCGGCGGCGACATCGTGACTGGAGCTGCCACCGTCATTCTCGCAATGGGTGCCGGCCGCCGCGCCGCCAAGTCGATTCACGACTATCTGACGAACGGGCAATGGTGAGGGGGTGCGCACTTGCTTTCGACATCACCCCGGCATCCCATGTGAATTCCCGTTGTGATCTCGGTCACTTACCGTCGAGACGCTTGTCACTGCCTGCCCTACTTGCCGGGGTTGTAATGAGGACCGGGGAGCGGGGTGCAGATCGACCCGAAATTCGCTCAATCCTTCCAGGGGGCGGCAAATGGTGAATGACGATTTAGTGAAATGTCCGCTGTGCGGTGGTTTTACGCACGTCGACAAGCCTCAACTGTTGGCAGCGTTGAACGACCCCAAGATCCGCCATCAGGTTGAAGGGTACGTCGCGGAACTTCTGCGGACTCAGTCGGGCGAACTCACAGGAGTCGCCGCGGGACAGCCGCACGGCCGGGACTTCAACAAAGACGTCCACAAGTGGAACCCGAATGTGCCCGTGTGGCGGCGGAGCCCGAAGGAATAGGACGGCTTCTGCGCGCTCGGCTTTTAGCGGTGCCGGCATGAGCAGTAGCGTGCCAGGAAAAAGATTAGGGAGGAAGCAATGATTACCAAGCAACAAGCTCTGGATTACCACAGCAGCCCTTGCCCGGGGAAGATTGAAGTCACCCCCACCAAGCCTTGCCGGACGCAGCGCGATCTCTGCCTGGCCTACACGCCGGGCGTGGCCGAGCCTTGTCTCGCAATCAACAGGAATCCACAAGACGCTTTCAAATACACGGGACGCGGCAATCTGGTTGCAGTCGTAACCAACGGCAGCGCGGTCCTGGGCCTGGGCGACATCGGAGCGCTGGCGGGCAAGCCGGTCATGGAAGGGAAGGCGGTGCTGTTCAAGCGCTTCGCCGATGTGAATGTCTTCGATATCGAAATCAATACTCACGACCCGGATGAGATCATCAAAGTTTGCCAGCTCCTCGAACTCACCTTCGGTGGCATCAATCTGGAGGACATCAAAGCGCCGGAGTGCTTCTACATCGAGGAGACCCTGCGCAAGACCATGAAGATTCCGGTCTTCCACGATGACCAGCATGGCACTGCGATCATCACTGGAGCCGCGCTGCTGAATGCGGTGGAGATTGTGGGTAAAGATATCGCCAGCATTCATGTGGTCTTCAACGGCGCGGGCGCCGCTGGCGTGGCTACCGCTGAACACTATGTGCGGTTAGGCGTGAAGCACGAGAATATTCTTTTTTGCGACACGAAAGGTGTGGTGTTCAAGGGGCGCACCGAAGGCATGAATCCGTACAAGGAGCGCTTTGCTCAGCAAACGGACCGGCGCACGTTGGCCGATGCCATGAAGGGGGCGGATGTTTTTGTCGGACTATCGGTGAAAGGCGCCGTTACTCAAGACATGGTTCGCTCGATGGCACCGAATCCGATTGTGTTCGCCATGGCCAATCCCGATCCCGAGATCACTTACGAAGATGCGAAGGCCTGCCGCAGCGACATCATCATGGCCACCGGGCGCTCCGACTATCCTAATCAGGTCAACAACGTGCTCGGATTTCCTTTCATTTTCCGCGGCGCGTTGGACGTGCGTGCTACCGCCATCAACGAAGAGATGAAGCTGGCGGCTACCCGGGCTCTGGCGGCGCTGGCCAAAGAAGATGTTCCGGATTCAGTCTGCCGCGCCTACGGCGTGGAGAGGCTGAGCTTCGGCCGCGACTACCTGATTCCCACGCTGTTCGATCCGCGCGTGCTGGTGTGGGAGGCCTCTGCCGTGGCCGAGGCTGCGATGCGCACCGGTGTGGCGCAGGAACCCGTCGACCTTGCCACTTATCGCGACCAATTGGAGAACAGGCTGGGTAAGGCTCACGAAGTCTCGCGCACCATGATCCACAAGGCGCAGGCCAACCCCAAGCAGGTTGTGTTCCCTGAAGGCGAGAACGAGAAGATCCTCCGTGCCTGCCACTCTCTGGTCGAGGATAAGATTGCCAAACCTATTCTTCTGGGCAACGTCGCCGTAGTTCAAGCTCGAGCAAAAGAATTGGGCCTGAGCCTTGAAGGCATAAAGATTGTCGATCCGGCAGTATCGGAACTGCGCGAGTTCTACATTCAGGAACTATTCCGCCTGCGGCAGCGCCGAGGCGTAACCCTGAGCGAGGCACGCGCTCTCATCCCCGACCACAACGTGTTCGGTTCGATGATGGTGCACATGGGAGACGCGGACGCGCTGGTCGCCGGCGTCAGCCAACATTTCTCCGATACGATTCGTCCAGCCCTGCAAATCGTGCGCATGCGCGAAGGCCTGCACCGGGTCTCCGGCTGCTATGCCCTGATCACGCGCAAAGGCGACGTGCTGTTCCTGGCCGACACAAGTGTCAACATCGAACCGACCGCCGAAGACCTGGTGGAAATTGCTCTGTGCACCGCGCACCTCGCGCGCCGCTTCGACGTTCAACCCCGGGTGGCCATGCTCTCGTTCTCGAGCTTTGGCAGCGTCGACCACCCCATCTGCACCAAGGTGCAGAAAGCCGTAGAGTTGCTGCACTTTGCCGATCCGACCCTGATCGTGGACGGAGAGATCATGGCCGACGACGCGCTGTCACCGGAAGTGATTGAACAGTCGTATCCGTTTAGCACGCTCAAGGGCGGCGCCAA
>PMXH01000010.1 GCA_003165855.1 Acidobacteriaceae bacterium
GCCATTCCGCCCACATCGGTAACAATGACCGGCAATCCGACGGAGAAGGCTTGCAGAAGCGAGATCGGCAACCCCTCCGACTTCGACGACATGATGAAAGCATCGGCCCCGCAGAAGTACGGCGCTACATCGAGTTGCTGCCCCCAGAAAGTCACCGCCGTGGAAATGCCCAATTCTCTGGCTAAGCTCTCGAGCGCTTTGCGTTCAGCGCCATCGCCCACGATCCAAAGCTGCAAACCGGGCATGGACGAAAGCGCCTCACGGAATGCAGTGAGCAGGAGTGGATGATTCTTCACGGCCGCAAGCCGGCCAACAAAAACGAGGGTGAATACGCCATCGAACGGCCGCTGTCTCTTCTCCACCCGGGTCACCGGGACCGCCCCGTTGTAAACGCGTGTGATCTTTCGCGCTGGAGCGGTGCGCATCTTTCGCAGATTCTCTGTCGTCGCGTCGCAGATGCCGACGATCCAGTCGCAAAAGAGCGCCGCAAAGGCATACTTCAACTCTGCGATCGCGTTGTGCGGCGGAGCAGCGAGGCTATGGCGCGTGGAGACGATGCTCGGGACACCCGCCATTCTCGCGGCCGTGGACGCATAGATCGTCGGCGTTGGATTATGAAGATGCACAACGTCCGGCTTCAACTCTTTGAAGATGCGGAAGAAATTGCGAGCAGAGTCTGACAAATGCCTGCCGATATCAGGTTGAACAGTGAAGCCTTCATCTCGCAGCTTTTCGCCGAGAGGACCAAGATTCGCAACCGCCAGGATCGAAGGGTTGTGACCATGATCCCGCTGTAGACGGCACATCTGCGATACCAGCGTCTCGGCGCCTCCGACATCCATGCTGTCCACAACGTGCACTATCTTCATACAGCTTTCCCGAACCTCCTGCGCTGTGGTAGATGGCTCTTCTGTTTTGCTGGGTCCTGCCGCGTAGGGTATTCGAGCGCTTTATTCAGTGCATCAGCTTCAGCACTCTGACGATGATGTACATCATGAGCAGCAACGAGATCATCAAACAGCCGGAGTACCACAGCACACGCGGCAGCTTTGGACGGGGAGCAACCATACCCCTCTCCAGGGCCATTTCGAAAATTACTTCGGCCATGCCGCCTAATAGGAACAGTGTTATTGTAAATGCCCGAGACAAGAACATCCCCGCTACAAGAAAACCTGTGATCGATAGAAAGACAAGACGCCCCCAACGGATAATTTCTGTATTGTCGAGCGGTCCAGATTTCATGAGAGCCCGCGGAAACGGTGGCTCATCGATTGGAACTGGCACTTCTTCACTCACTTTCATGGGTGCGCTAATCGCCAGAGCGTCTCTCGCGGTGGTGAACAGGAACATGCTCCAGAAGTACATGCCAAACAGTCCAAGCTCCGCCGCGCAGACGATGATCGTGTTGTGCGCGGTTAGTTGTTCGTCAGAGTAATCGCTGAAACTGCCGTAGCCGACTCCAAATGCGGGGTGTGCCTTCAACATGGTCAAGCCCTCACCCCAGAGAGCTGTGCGATCTTCGCCTGCAGTTGCAGAGATATCTCGTCCGGCGGTAAATTGCAGGGCCATTGCCCCGGAGAATAACGCCACCCCCAGCAGAACCGCAGGCACGGTCCCAATACGGCGTCGCCCCGCCACGATCGCTATCGCAGCCAAAGCTACAAGGGCGCCGCGGGAGTGGGTCAGAAATACTCCAACAAGCAATATGCAAATCGGCAGAATGACAAACAATGTGTTCTGAAAGGCCTTTTTGGGCCGCCAGAAGATGAACATGAGGGGGACGAGGCAGACAGTCAGCTGGGCAAAGTCATTTGGGTCGTTGATCACCCCCAGCCCTCTGATCCGATAGAACCTCTCTCCCGAGTCTAACTCCATTTCAAGGAGATAGGGGTGCTCCACGTTCCACTGCTCGATGGCCGCCTGCGCCTCGAGATAGGTTTGATCGGGTGACGTCGGAGTGAACGCCGGTCCGGCATGCAAAATATCGAACGAAGCGTGCGCAATTACGAACAGGCAGACAAATAAAAGGGTCAGGACGACAACCTGCAACTTCACCTTTGAGTTGCAGTGGAGGCAGACAAGGAAGTAGCCGAAGGCGAGGGGAATGAACGCCAGGAAAGCCACTAAACTTCCACCGGCCCATCTCCTCCCTATCAGCACTGACAGAAACACCGCCACTGCCAACCCAATCAAAGCCAGAGACTGCGGCGTCTTGAGGATAAAAGAATTGATCGCCAAGTGCAGTGAGGCCAGGACAATTAGTCCAGCGAGGATCAGCTCAACGCGGTAGGGCGCAAGCGGCCCGAATATGGTATCCGACGTGAGGTATGTCGTGACGAAATAGAGGATGCTTAGAACAAAACCCAATGTGAACGACCTTGACCGGGAAACCGCTATCACCAGCATAATCCAAGCGGCCGAGGCAAGTGTATCAAAACATGCATGATTTCTCTGCTGCCGCCGCTCTTTTCGCCAGAAAAAAGTGGCGCCGGACCCGACCCTGCCCCTGCGGGTGGCTGCCAACACTTCCCGTTCCCTGAGAACTCGAAAA
>PMXH01000318.1 GCA_003165855.1 Acidobacteriaceae bacterium
ATCCAAGGCTGACCGCCGTCCACGCGGTGCATCTGCTGGTAGATATCCGCCAAATCCTGCAATTTCTGGCCCGCCGGCACTTCCACGAAATAATCCTTCGCCGACGGCGGGCGCCCCCAGCGGATGGCGGTATTGTACCGCGTCAACAACACAATCTGCGCCCCCTGCCGGTCGCGCCGGCCGCCGAAATTGGAAACATCCACCACGGGTATTTCCTCGGCGTAGGGTTTCCCAGCCAACAGTTTGACCAGTTCCAGCCCGGCCGCCACATCCTCGCCCGGCCACGGCTTGGGGCTGAGGACCGGCGCCTTGGCGACGCCGCTGATGATCCGCAGCATCAGCTTTCCATCCGGCCCGATCATCGTCTTGGCCAGTTGGGCGCTGCTNNGGCCGATAGTTTCGCCGCCGTGTCCACCAGCAGGGGCCGGTCAAAGACCGAGTGAATCCCCACCGGCCGGGCCGAATCAATGATCTCCTCTGCCAATGCCTGTTTCATCCAGACCGGCTGATTGCTCAGCACCAGCCGCGGCGCCGTGGGGGGCACCGCGTAGTCGCGCTCGACGAGATCGCGCAGCACCGCGATAAGCGCCGCGAAGAGCAGCACCGACATCATCGCCAAAGCGGCCTTGAACCAGAATCGCTGCGCCGAGCCGGCCTGTTTTGAATTCGCTTTGCCCATAGAGTCCGGAGCGCAAGCCCCGGTATTCACTNNTTGCAAGCGGCTGAAGTGTTACGAGCAATGTTAGACGGCGCGGCCCGAGAAAAAAAGCGAGCGATCAACATCCGCGTCGATTGTCACAATTGCTGTCCAATCGTCTAAAGGAAGCGCAAAAGGCCATCGCTGCCGGAAAAGGCGTTAACTGGCGCAAGGTCCGGTCGGATATTTGATGCGTTCGGAATCTTGAGGTCGCAAAATGCGACTTCAACATCTGTCGAATCCGCAATCCCAGAGGATAGATCAGCAAACCCGAATAACGCGGCCTCTCATTAAATCACGTGCCCTGCGGGCGGGCTGCCTCGCGCGGGTTACGTAAGGGCGTGCTTTAGCACGCCTTTGCGACAAATTGATTCAATCACGCAGACAGGCGTGCTGAAGCACGCCCTACATTTGATCATTTTTAGGTAACACTTCAGCCGCTTGCAAGAAAATCGGGATGTTCGGCGCATGTTAGGCTTGCGCTTTCGGTCGCGGCGTGATAGATAATGTCCGATACGCTCCGCATCGAAACAATCCGAGCTTCAGACGTTGCTGGACCAGTTGCTTCGTGGCGAACTGACGGAAACACAAGCCGTCCGCCTGGCTCAATTCGGCCCTGAAGCCGTCCGCTTGGTATTGCTCGCGGCCAATGCGCGGCTGGCCGAGTTGCAACTCCAACTTCTAGCCCCCGTGGACGCTTCCCCTTCCACTCCCTCCGGGATGGTGCCGGTCTACGAAAAGCCGCAAACATCGCGACGAAAGAAAAAGCCGGGAGCCAGGGACGGACACGAAGGCGCGCGTCGAAAGACACCGCCGGTGATCGACGCGCGCGTCGAGCATCGGCTGGAAGTCTGTCCCTGCTGCGGCGGTCCCGTGCAGCGCTGCAAGCGAACGCGGACGCGCCTCGTCGAGGACATTCCGCACATCACGCCGGTCGTGACGGAACACGTGATTCACCGGGATTACTGCCCGGCCTGCAAAAAGCACGTCGAGCCGGTGGTGGCCGACGCGATGCCCAATGCCTCGCTGGGGCACAACATCGTGGCCTTAAGTAGTTGGTTTCACTACGGCCTGGGCGTGACCATCGGCCAGATGCGCGACATCCTGGCCTCGCATCTGCACACTGACATCACCGCCGGGGGTAGTCGATGGCTGGCGGCGGTTGGCCGAGGCGCTGTTCCCCTGGTACGAGCAGATCGCCCAGCAGGCCAGGGCCGGCGCGGTGCTGCACGCCGACGAGACCGGCTGGCGCGTGGATGGCCAGACGCACTGGCTTTGGTGCTTTTACAATGATCGCACTTGTTATTACATGATCGACGCCAGCCGCGGGAGCGAGGCGCTGCACAAGTTCTTCACCGAGGCGTACCAGGGCACGCTGGTGAGCGATTTCTGGGCGGCGTACGATTCGGTCTTTGCCGATGACTATCAGAAGTGCCTGCCGCACCTGCTGCGTGAACTGCTCAAGGTCGATGACTACAACAGCGACGTGGAATGGGCGGATTTCAGCAGGCAACTCAAGCGGCTGGCGCGCGACGGGATGCGCCTGAAAAAGCGGAAGGATTTCAGTCCGGCGCGTTACGCCTCGCGGATCAAGTTGATCCACCGGCGCCTGTGCAAGCTGGCCGACGAGACGTATGCGGATGGCGACGCAGCTCGGCTGGGCAGTCGCCTCAGCAAATACCGCGATCACCTGTTCACGTTCCTGGACACGCCCGGCGTGCCGCCGGACAACAACCACGCCGAGCGGCAGATTCGGCCGGCGGTGATCATCCGCAAAAATAGTTTATGCAACCGAAGTGAGCAGGGAGCGGCCACGCAGGCGATTCTGATGAGCATCTATCGGACGCTGAAGCTGCGTGGCCTGGACGCGACGAAGACGATTGCCGGGACGTTGCGAACCCTGCTTCAAACCGGCGCGCTGCCCGCGCTGCCCGTTGAAAATGTTGCAGACGGGTGAAGTGTTAC
>PMXH01000210.1 GCA_003165855.1 Acidobacteriaceae bacterium
GGCCGCGTCAAGACGCTGCATCCCAAGGTGCACGGCGGCATCCTGCATCGCCGCGAGAATCCCGCGCATGTCGCAGCCGTCGCAGAGCACGGCATCCTGCCAATCGACATGGTCGTAGTGAATCTCTACGCCTTCGAAAAAACCGCCGCCAAGCCCGGCGTGGCGTTTGAAGAGTTGATCGAAAACATCGACATCGGCGGACCATCCATGATCCGCTCCGCCGCCAAGAATTTTCACGATGTCGCCGTCGTCACTTCCCCGGCGGACTACCCGGCCATCGCCGAAGAACTTGGGCGCTCTCAAGGCGAACTTTCGCTGGAAACGAAATGGAAGCTCGCGCAGAAAGCCTTCGCGACTACCGCTGCCTACGATTCCGCCATCGCATCAACGCTGGAAAGTATTCCAGACGTCAACAATTTTGCGCCGCCGACAGCTGCGGAGCTCCGCTCCGCCGGACAGCCGGGGGCGGCTGTCCCCACATTTCCCCAGACTCTCCGCCTGTCATTCCAGAAGACTCTCGACCTGCGCTACGGCGAGAACCCGCACCAGAAAGCCGCCATGTATTCCGATGGCTCCGGTGTGGGCGTGGCCAACGCCCGCCAGCTTCAAGGCAAGGAACTTTCCTACAACAACATCGTCGACCTGCAAGCCGCCTGGGATCTCGCTCAGGAATTCGATCCAGATGATGCCGCCGTCTGCGCCATCATCAAGCATACCAACCCCGCCGGCACCGCGACCGGCAAGACTCTTGCTGAAGCCTACAAGCGCGCTCTCGAATGCGATCCCGTTTCCGCGTTCGGAGGGGTGATCGGCGTAAACCGTCCCATCGACGCCGAAGCCGCCGAAGAGATGCACCAGCTCTTCCTCGAAGTAATCGCCGCGCCCGGTTTCGATGAGGCCGCCAAAGCCCGTTTCGCCACCAAGAAAAATCTCCGCCTGGTGGAAGTGAAGGCCGCGCCACAGAAATGGGTTCTCAAGAATGTATCCGGCGGAATCCTCCTGCAAGACAACGACTCGCGTCCTCTGCAAGATATCGACCTCAAACTTGTGACCCGGCGCGCCCCCACTCTCGAGGAAACCCGCGCACTCCTGTTCGCCTGGAAGGTCTGCAAGCACGTCAAGTCCAATGCCATCGTCTACGCCCGCGACGGTCAGACGGTCGGGGTCGGTGCCGGCCAGATGAGCCGCGTTGACTCCGCCAAAATCGGCGCCATGAAAGCGCAATTGCCGCTGCCGGGAACAGTCGCCGCCTCCGACGCATTCTTTCCATTTCCCGACGGCGTAGAAGAAATCGCGAAGGCGGGAGCGACCGCCATCATCCAGCCCGGAGGCTCACAGCGCGATCCCGAGGTCATCGCCGCGGCCGATCGGCTAGGACTTGCCATGCTCTTCACCGGCGTGCGCCACTTCCGCCACTGAAGAACGGAGATGTTCATCTTGCGCGGCTTAGCCGGTTCACCTCTCCTTCGGCTTCCAGTCGGATAAATACGAACCTTCCGCCAAGTACATCACGACCTCCCGGCTGTTTCGCGACAAGGTTGTCTCCCACTTGAAAACGCCTTGGAATGTGTTCTGCAGGAAGTAGTACTCGTGGCCAGCTTCGAGCTCCATTTCAAAGCCATTCGCATCTTCGGCTTGTGAGACGAGCCGGTACTTTCCGGGCTCCAGATAGGCGAAGCTGTAAGTGCCCTCCCGGTTCACTGCCACGACCTGATCATTGGCATGAAGTTTGAACTGGTTGCCCTTGCCCGCATATCGTGCAGCCAGCGGCGGGCAGACGACTACCACAGTTGCCTTATCTGGCTTAACCTCTGGAAGGGGATGGTTCTGTTTGTCTATCTTGAGCGCCTGCTTCGATTTCAGCGCCTTGAGATCGTCCATCTTGACTGCGGCGCCCTTCTCCGAAAAATCCGTCACGGTCACTCGAGATCCGAACACATTGGTGATCTTAGCGATGACGCGTTCTGAAGAATTCTTGGGCACAACCAGGAGAGCGGACTCGTTTTGGGCGTGGTTCTTGTAGTCCAGATAGAACCAATAATCGTTCACGTGCGAGCCGGCAATCGCGGTGCCGACCAACGGCCCGGCAAGAGGGGCGGCCGTGATAACTTGGGCGACCCCGCCCCCGCGCATGTGCGTCGTCGCATCGAAGACGACTTTTCCGATGTCGTCATACCCCACCTCAATATCGTCGCCGGCATCGCTTTCGAACTTGAACATGCGCGCGGAGTCGTCAAGGGTGAGCGTGCCTATTTTGTCGACTAGCACCCGCTTGTCCGCGCTCCGGTGTCGACGAATCTTCACGCTGTCGAAGACTGTCTTCTGAGCGGACAGGCCGAATGTGGAGAACAGCAGAAGGCAAACGAGAGCAAGTGGTCGTCTCATTTGGATCTTAGGGACAGTGTTGTCGATCATGAGGAACGGAAGTATAAGTCTGATTCGCATTGCGCTTCAATCTCCCTTTACCAAACTTGACAAACTAACACGTGCAAGTCCCCGCAGGCCCTGTACTTCCGGGCCCCGATGCTGCCAACCAGCCGACACAGTTTTTCCCAATCGGACGGCGAACAGGTTAGAATCAGAGCACCCCATCCCCAGCGGTTTTGCATCCAATGGCTATGGCTTCGGGGAGCACGCGCAGCTCTAGAGAATCAGGTCTACGAATCAGGTCCGGCAGAACCAAGTCCAGCATTGTCAGGTCGAGCATGCATAGCATTCTTCGCATTGTTTTAATTTCGTTCCTCGCAGCGGCAGCTGCCGCGCAAACCAGTCCCTCTTCGGAGTCTAACTCCAAGGCTCCGTCCAAACCGGCTCAAGCTTCACCGCGCAAAGTGGACCATGCCGCCGCGTATTACCACTACACGCTGGCGCACTTGTACGAAGAGCAGGTTACGGCCTATGGCCGCAGTGAGTTGGCCAATAAGGCCATGGAAGAATACCGGCTCGCCATCGAAGCCGACCCTTCTTCCGAATTCCTTACCTCCGGACTCGCCGAGCTATACGTCAAGACCGGACGCATCCGCGATGCCGTGCTCCAAGCCCAGGACATCCTGAAACGCGATCCCAACAACCTCGAAGCTCATAAGCTGCTGGGCCGTATTTATCTGCGCTCTCTCGGCGATATGCCGGGCAGTGGCAACGGCAGCGACAACGTGCTCAAGCTGGCTATCGAGCAGTACGAACAGATCGTCAAAATCGAACCCAATAACGTCGACGACCATCTTCTGCTCGGCCGTCTCTATCGCCTGAATAACGATTTGCAGAAGGCAGAAGGCGAACTCAAGATTGCCGTCAAGCTCGATCCCGATTCCGA
This sequence comes from Acidobacteriaceae bacterium, assembly GCA_003165855.1. GTDB lineage: Bacteria > Acidobacteriota > Terriglobia > Terriglobales > Acidobacteriaceae > Sulfotelmatobacter. Next base: position 3,314 of record PMXH01000210.1, read on the forward strand.
AGAAGCCGTTACCACTCTCGCCCTGCTTTACAGCGACGAAGGCGACACTTCTCACGCCCTGCAGGTGCTCAGCGCCGTGCCCGATACCGGGCGCTCCGCCAAGCTATATGCCGCACTGGGCGCCACTTACGAGCAGCGCAAGGATTACAAGAGTGCAATCGACGCTTATAAACACGCCATCCAGTTGGATCGCGACAATCTCGACGCCATCCGCGGCCTGGCCGAAAATCTCTTAAACGATGGCCAGATCGATGCCGCCCTCGATCAGTACAAAGTCATTGCCGACGCCAATCCTGAGGATGCGCAGACCTACCTTCGCATTTCTGAAATTTACCGCCGCCAGGGCAAGTACGATGAGGCTCTCGAGAGCCTGAAGAAGGCCGCAGCCATGGTCCCCGATGCCCTGGAAGTTCCTTACAACATCGCAGTGGTTTACCAGGCACAGACGCGCTACGACGAAGCCATAAAGATTCTGCAGGATCTGCTTAAGAAAACCGAGAAGGCCGAGAGCAGCTACTCCCAGGCCGACCGCAACAATCGCGGAATCTTCATCGAGCGCCTCGGCATGGTCTATCGCGACCAGGAAAATTATTCTTCCGCAGTCGAGACCTTCCGCAAAATGATCCCGCTCGGGGATGACAACGCTCGCACTGGGTATCAGGACATCATCGATACCTACCGTGAAGCCAAGCAATGGCCGCAGGCTACCGCCGTTGCCAAAGAAGCCGTGCAAAAGCTGCCCGATGACCGCGACCTGCGCATGGTGCTCGATGCGCAACTCGCCGACACCAGCGACCCCGAGAAACCTCTTGCCGACGTGCGCTCGCTGCTGAAAGGCAAACCCGAAGATCGCGAAGTCTACGTTCGCCTGGCCATCATGTGCACGCGCCTGAAACGTTGGAGCGACGCCGAAGACGCTCTTAGCAAAGCCGAACTGCTCTCCACCAAGCCTGAGGACAAGGAATATATTCACTTCCTGCGCGGCTCCACGTTCGAGCGCGAAAAGAAATACGACGAAGCCGAACTCGAATTCAAGAAAGTGCTCGCCGCCAACCCCCAGAGTGCCGTAACCCTCAACTATCTTGGTTACATGAACGCCGATCGTGGCGTGCAGCTCGAAGACTCACTCAACTACATCAAACAAGCCGTCAGCCAGGAGCCAACCAACGGTGCCTATCTGGATTCTCTGGGATGGGCCTATTTCAGGCTCGGC
>PMXH01000547.1 GCA_003165855.1 Acidobacteriaceae bacterium
CTCGATGAGGGCACCTTGTTGTACATGCCTACGACGTTGCCTGGCATGTCCGTAACCGAAGCCGCGCGGCTGCTTCAGGTGCAAGACAAGATCATTAAGGGCTTCCCGGAGGTCTATCGCGTATTCGGGAAGGCTGGCCGTGTGGAGAGTGCCACCGATCCCGCGCCTTACTCGATGATGGAAACNNCGAATTGGTTGCAGGGCACACTCTCCCGCTTCTGGCCGGACCACAAAACTACGCAGGAGCTGATCTATTCCTCCGGAGGTCTCAACGAAGCGCTGACGATGCCGGGGATCTCGAATGCCTGGACCATGCCAATAAAGGCACGGATCGACATGTTGACCACCGGCGTGCGCACGCCTCTCGGCATCAAGGTGCTCGGCTCCGANNCGAGATCAACTCGCGCGATACGGACTGACTGTGGACGATGCCAATGACGTTCTGATGTCGGCTGTGGGCGGTGAGCCGGTCACCACTACCATCGAGGGGCGGGAACGGTACTCGGTCAACGTCCGCTACTTGCGCGATTACCGCAGTGACATCGACGCATTGCAGAGAGTGCTGGTCAACACGCCTTCCGGGGCGCAGATCCCGTTAGGGCAGGTTGCCGACATCTCGCTTAAGACCGGCCCCGGCATGATCCGCGATGAAAATGGCCGCCTCAGCGGATATGTCTACGTTGACGTTTCGGGGCGCGATATCGGCAGCTATGTCACGGAAGCCAAGAAAATCGTCTCGGAAAAGGTGAGCGTACCCACCGGCTATCAACTGGTCTGGAGTGGCCAATATGAAGCGATGGAGCGAGTGAAAGAGCGCTTGAAGATCGTGGTGCCGATCACTCTTTTCATCGTGTTCCTCGTGCTGTTCTTCAACACTAAGTCCGCGGTGAAGACTTTCATCATCCTTCTCGCTGTGCCGTTTTCGGCGATCGGAGCGATCTGGTTCCTCTACCTTTTGAACTACAACATGAGTATTGCGGTATGGGTCGGGCTGATCGCGCTGCTGGGAGTAGACGCGGAGACGGCTGTCTTCATGTTGTTATACCTCGATCTTGCCTACCACGATGCCATCCGCAAGGGACGGATGAACAGCTGGGATGATCTGCGGGAAGCCATCGTGGTGGGGGCCGTCAAACGTCTCCGCCCGAAGGTGATGACGGTGTCCTGCATGCTGTTTGGGCTGCTGCCGATCATGTGGTCTATCGGCACCGGTGGTGACGTGATGAAGCGCATTGCCGCCCCCATGATCGGCGGGATCATCACCTCGTTCCTGATGGAACTGATCATTTATCCGCCGGTCTTCGCCATCTGGAAGTGGAACTTCGAGGTAAAGCCGAAACTGAAACAGACTGCTCAGAATCAACTGGAGCCACAGAAAATAGGGGCGCCTGTAAATGCTTGAGAGCAGTCGGCAACTCGAAAGCTCGGTCGTATCGGCCTTGGTCCACTTAAGCTCCGTATTAAGCTCCGTAACTGCAGGCACACTGCCTGTATCGCTATAATGGTTCCCTCACGCGATTGAATATGCTTTTGATTACTGGCGCTTCCGGACGCGTCGGACGACGAACTGCTGTATTACTGGCGCAAGAAGGATATAGTTTGCGCCTGATGACTCGCACTCCAGAACAAGCGCCGAAACTGGATGGTGCGGAAGTGGTTCGGGGCGACTTCGCAGAGCCGGCAACGCTCGATAACGGCTTCGCAGGCGTGTCCACGGCGCTGGTGATCTCGGGGTCTGGGAAACCAGGAGAACGTGCGCTGCTGCATCGGAATGCATTCGAAGCCGCCGCGCGAGCGCATGTGAAACACGTGGTCTATTTGTCGCTCCAGGGCGCTTCTCCGACCTCGAAGTATCCCTTCTCTCGCGATCATGCTTTGAGCGAACTGTACCTTGAGGAGACCGGTCTTCCGTATACGGTGCTCCGAAACGCGTTCTATTTGGACATGTTTCCGGATAAGTTCGATGCTGATGGAGTGATGAGCGGTCCGGCGAAAGAGACGCGCGGCGCCTTCGTTTCCCGCGAGGACGCTGCGCGGACCGCAGCTGCAGTGCTGGCGGATCCGCCGGGTGGTACGCACGATGTTACCGGGCGCGAAGCACTGAGCCTTGACGATGTGGCCCGTCGTTTCTCCGCCCTGACCCGCCAGCCGCTTCGCTATCAGGCAGAGTCCGCTAAATCCGCACGCGACCGATTGTGCAAACGGGAGCCGCCCTCGTGGCGCGTCGATCTATCCGTAGGATGGTTTGAGGCGATCGCGGCCGGGGAATTGGAGCACACCAGCAACGCGGTTTTCCGTTTCACCGGAAAGAAGCCGATGAATCTGGAAGAGTATTTCACCTTGTTCCCCGAACTGTTGCAACCGTTCCGGCGAGCGCAGGATCACGCTTCAGGAAGCTGACAGCTGGGATGCGCGCCACCACACCCGAGACAACGTGACTACGATGGGAGTCCGGTCCGGAACCGCGTTGCGTCATGCATCAAGGTAGATCTGAATCGTTTTTCAAACCGAGAAATTGTGAACCTCGCGCCAACCTCCGCAAGGCGCCTCATCTCTGATAGGGTAGGGATTGTGGGTGGAGCAGCGAAGCCGATTGCGGCGGCGGTCGGCGTGGCCCCCGCAGCTCCTTATTCGACGAGGCCGTTCGGTTAACCCTTGGTCAGCACGCCATTCGGTCTTCGACAACTGAAAGTCCTCAGATCGTTAGCGGAAGGAATCCTGCATGTTGATTCGGGTCGGCTACGAATTAGTTTTTTACTGTCCACAAGAGACGCCGATGATCCTCATGGTCAACGTCCATTACTCCCGAGCCTCGGATATTGTCAGTCCCGATATTCTTATCACCGATCCGGAAACGCCGATCACGGCGTATCGGGACGGCTTCGGAAACTGGTGCACCCGGATTGTGGCGCCGAGCGGGAGGATTCGCCTGACCAGCACCGGGGTAGTTCGAGACTCGGGAAAAACCGACGTGGTGATGGCCTCCGCTCAACAACACTCTTTACAAGAATTGCCGGAGGATACTCTGGTCTTCTTGTTGGGCAGCCGGTATTGCGAGACCGATCTACTGTCATGGGCGGCATGGTCGCGATTCGGCCAGTTGATGCCGGGGTGGTCGCGCGTTCAGGCGATCTGCGATTTTGTCCACAACCATATCGCTTTCGATTATCAGAAAGCATCCCCCACCCGAACCGCTTGGGAGGCGTTCAACGAGGGTGTGGGCGTCTGTCGTGACTACACGCATCTGGCGATCGCGCTCTGCCGCTGCATGAATATTCCGGCGCGGTATTGCACCGGATACCTTGGCGACATGGGAACGCTGCCGCCGTACGGCGTGCCGGACTTTGCAGCTTGGTTTGAAGTCTATCTCGGTGGCGCATGGCACACCTTCGATGCTCGGAACAACGTGCCCAGGATTGGACGAGTGCTGATCGCGCGAGGCCGCGACGCGGCCGATGTCGCCATCGCAACCACGTTCGGGCAAAATACTCTGGAGAGCTTTAAAGTCTGGACCGATGAAATCGCGGAAGATGTGTCCCAGGCGGGCTAGAGCCGGTTGCAAGACTGTCGGGCGATTTAGACCCGGCACAACGCATATACCCCCTGTGTTCTTTCCCCGCGTTCCTCTGTGCCCCCGTGGTCGGTTTCCTTCATCTACCTCAACCCGACAAGGGTAAACCGGACGACACATTAAACCGGACGACACTTCCCTCTGCCGACAACCGGGAGTCGAACTAGGAATCGAGCGGCTCCATGTCAACAGCGACTTTGAGGGTGTGAGCTCCACCGCCAAGGATTAAGCCGCGCAGAGGACTTACGTCACCGTAGTCGCGGCCCCAGGCAAGCGTCACGTGGCCGTTCGAGGGGATAAGGTTGTTGGTGGGATCGAGGTCNNAACGACTGGAGCGCATAGGCGGCAAACGCCCGCCGTAGCCGAATGCGTGGCGACTCAAACCTAAATTGGAAGGCGTCGAGTCCCGATGGGCTGTGATCGTCGGGACCCGCTTCGGCTGCGTCTTCCCAAGCGAGCGGAAGTTTCGACCACGGAGCCGTCGTACCGTCCATGACCACTTCGCTCTGCGCCTCCACCACCAGTTCCCGGTGTGGCTCCTGGATGGTGAAAAAGCAGAGACGGTTCCCAAAAAAGTCGACCCGCTCGGTGCGCGTTGCCGGGCGCGGCTGGATATGCAGATCGCTCCGGGACAACTGGTGGTGGGGCAAAGCGCGCGGCTTCAGGCACGCCACGTGGGTTCCGGCGGAGACGGGATATTTGTATTTGTATGTGGTCCGGTGAACGATTTTATAGATCATTGAAAGATCATTCCGCGAAGCATCATTGGCCGATGGTGATCGGCAGCGTGCGGGCGTGGCTGAAGTACCGGCTCGATAAGTTATTTGACCACGAAGGCAGCAATCCTTCCAGCCCCTGGAGAAAACTTGCCAGCCGGGAAATTCCATCGGAACCATTCGCCGACGGGGCGCCCGGTAATGGGTACTTTAGGTTTCGCAAATCGAAACTGCGTAACAATGTCAGTGCGTCCCGCATCGCCTGTAAGTCCACCGGGAGGTGCCGAGGAAGTTTTTGATAGAGATCGGTGAGGTGGCTCAGTTGAAAGTCCAAAGAGCGGGGATTCGTTTCATCCGCCATGAGCACATCGAGCACGGCTAAGGGCTGGAGGGTTGTGTAGTAGCGAGCCCGGTAGGTCATGGAGCTGTCCGCAACCTCGAGCAAGCATTCTAAAAGCGGCCACTCCTGCTCGGTGAGAGGCGTGGCGATCTCGCGCAGTTGGCGGGTCAGATAGATGGCGCGCTCGAGACGCCGGCCGATGGTCATGAAGAACCAGCCCATTCCGCGGTTGATGTTTTCCCGCTCCATTCCGGAGAAGGCGGAAAGCAGTCCCAAACAATCGGTCAGCTGCGCCGGATACTCGAGAAAGGGCGTCATCTGGCGGCTTTGGATTGAGTCGTGCAACTGGCCGATAAGGTACATCATATCGGCCGACAAACGCTCGCGAATATTGCCGCCGATCCGGGAAACCTCCGCCAGCGTGCAAGCCAGACTGTCGGGGCGCTTGGCATCGGTCAACAGTGAGGTCATTTCCTTTTCAAGATCAACCGAGGTCGGCCGCCTGTGTTTAGGCTTTGGCAACTTGCTGTGCCGCGACTCCAGGCACCGGTGCAGGCGGATGAGGCAGACAAGCTCTGCTTCCTCGGCGCGCCGTACGCGAGGAATCATGGCGCGTAAGATCCGAGCAATGTTTTCGGCGCGCTCGACATAGCGGCCCAACCAGAAGGCATTATCAGCGACACGGCTCGGCACAACTCGCGAGACACGGTGCAACTCCACCGGCTCATTCCGCGGTCGCAGCATACTGAAGGTATCGACGGGACTGTCCCACAGGACCCATGCGTCCTTGCTGTGGCCGCCCCGCTGCATAGAGACGACCGACCCTTCCGCTTCGGCAACCCGAACCAGCCCTCCCGGAATCGCAATCCACCCCTTGCCGGTATTGAGCACGTAGGTGCGCAGCACTACGCTGCGCGAGTTGAGACATCCGTTATCCCACACCGGCGCCGTGGACAAAGCGACCTGCTCCTGCGCGACATACTCGTGCGGGCGAGATCGCAACTGCTCGGCAAACTTGCCCTTCTCGGCTTGCGGGATTTCGGCCCCGAACACCGGTTCCATATTGCGTGAGGGAAACGCCGGTTTCACTACCACCGAGTCGAGATGGTCGAGCACCCAATCGAGCGCGNNGGCATGATCGCGGCCGTCTCAATCAGACCGCTTCCTAGGGCGTTGGCCACCTTCACATTTCCAGCGACGATAGCGTCGACGAGGCCGGGCACGCCCAGCAGGGAATCACCGCGCAGTTCGAGAGGATCGCAAAAGCTATCATCCACACGGCGCAGGATGACATCGACCTTCTCCAGTCCGTCGACGGTCTTGAGGTAGACGCGGCGTTTGCGCACCGTCAGGTCCGCGCCCTGGACGAGGGTGAATCCGAGATAGCGCGCGATATAGGAGTGTTCGAAGTAAGTCTCGTTGAGCGGGCCGGGGGTTAACAATACGATTCGCGGATTGTCGCGCTGGGCGAAGTTGGTGAGCGCTTCGCGTTGCGCGCGGAAAAATGGAGCGAGGCGCAACACGTTCGAAGTCCGGAAGAGATCGGGTAGAACGTCGGAGACGATGGTGCGGTTCTCGAGTGCATAGCCGCTGCCCGAAGGCGCCTGAGTGCGATCGGCCAGCACCCACCACTGGCCGTCGGGCGAGCGGGCAAGATCGACGGCCAGCATATGCAGGTAGCTGTGGGCGGGAACTCGCACGCCCACGAGCGGCCGGAGAAATGCCGGGTTGGCATAGAGAAGGGCGGCGGGGAAGAAGCCGTGCGCCACTAGGTCCTGCGCTCCGTAGAGATCTTCGAGGAGCAGGTTGAGCAACTGGGCGCGCTGAATGATGCCCGCTTGGATATAGCGCCACTCATCCGCCGGAATCAGGAGCGGAACGATGTCGATCTGCCAGGCCCGGCTGGCCCCGAGCGGATCGCCATAAACGTTGTAGGTGATTCCATTCTCACGAATGCGCCGCTCGGCACGAGCCCAGCGTCGTCCCAACTCCTCGGAGCCGATGGCTCGAAGTGATTCCATCAGGTATGCCCAGTGCGGGCGAGGAGTGACGCCATCGGCGGACAATTCGTCGTACGAAGCTCCGTAGCGGAGCGGTGGCTGATATAAATCAACAGTCATGGGACAAGCCCCGGCTTCTCGGTGGAGGTCTTTTGCCCGGGCGGAAGCAAGCGCAGGTCCAACGTCATAGGAAAGATCGAATTGGATTCTTCCAGCGGCGCGGCAATCGGCCCGGGCACGGGCTCGGATATTTGAAAGCGCTGACGGCGGCGGTCGGCGGCCTCGGTTGCGTTCGCGGGGCGGCCTGCATAGGAGCGACCGTCGGGTGATCCCACATGGTAGGTGCATCGGCCAATCGAACGCGCTTCCCAGCGATCAATCATGTCGAAGATCAGGGGCGCCTGCACGGGAATTGTTGGATGTAACATTTCCGACAACTGGCGGGCGCGATAACGTACGCCAGCGACGCTCTTTTCCGGTTCACCAGGGGACACTTCGCCCGTAGAAAAGAGTGGCACCCTGCGCCCGTTACACGCAACTAAGTAGCGGGATTCCGTGGTGAACCCAGACAGCTTCACCTGGATCCGCTCGAACGATGAGTCCACAGTGCGAGCGGTGCGGCCGGAAGTAGTCTCTTCCGCGAGCACGTTCCAGGGCTCGAGGGCCGCACGCAGCTCGAGTTCGACTCCCTCCGCGGCGATCGATCCGATCTTCGGAAAGCGAAACTCCAGTTGCGCGGCAAACCACTTCTCCTCGAAATCGTAGCCGGATGCGCGCAAGCAGCTGAGCACATCGGAAAAATCGCGCCTGACAAAATGCGGCAGCATAAAACGGTCATGGAGGGCTGTGCCCCAACGGACCAGGCCGCCGTCAAATGGCCGTTTCCAAAACATGCATACCAGCGCGCGGGTGAGGAGCATCTCCACAAGACCCATTCTGACATGCGGAGCCATTTCAAAGGCACGTAATTCGAGCAAGCCGAGGCGCAACCCGAGACCTTCGGGCGGATAAAGCTTGTCGATGCAAAACTCGGCGCGATGCGCGTTTCCGGTGACATCGACGAGCAGGTTGCGGAACAATCCGTCGACCATGTTGGGCGGGCAATCGCGCGCGGGCAAATTGCTAAAGGCGACCTCCAGCTCATACAAGGCATCCATGCGCGCTTCATCGACGCGCGGAGACTGGCTCGTCGGGCCGACATACATGCCGCCGAACAGATAGGAGAGCGACGGATGATTTTGCCAGAATGCCAGCATGCTGCGCAGGAGGTCGGGACGGCGCAGAAAAGGGCTGTCGAGCACGGTTGCTCCGCCGATGACGATATGGCTGCCACCGCCGGTAGCGAGATGGCTGCCGTTATAGGCAAATTTTTCTGCCGTCAACCGATTCTTGCGCGCTTCCTCGAAGAGCACGGTGTTGATCTGTTCGAGTTCGTCCCAATTGCTCGCGGGCGGCAGGTTTACTTCCAGAACGCCGGGATCGGGAGTGATGCTGAATGATCGCAACCGCGGATCGGAAGGAGGAGGGTAGCCCTCCAGCCACACCGGCATGTGCAGATGCTGGCACGTATCCTCGACGGCGGAGACCAAGTCGAGATAGTCCGCGAGCTTGGACGCATATGGCAAGAACACGTGCAGGCGGCATTCTCGAGCCTGCACGCAGAGCGATGGACGGATCAGTTCCGGCGCAGTTTCAGCGGTGCTCGAGAGAGCGGGCAGCGGATCGGCCACGGGATTTTTCTGGAAGAGATCCATCCGCCGGCTCGGGCGCGATGGAAGCTTGATCCGGGCTTCAAATTGCGCGGCGAAAGGCGCAGCCTCGTACTCGTATTCGAGTTCATCCGGCGCCACCCATGGCATCGACGCGGTCGGGATGCGGTAGCCGATGGGGGAATCGCCCGGCGACAACAACAGACGTTCCGAGCGAGGGAACCACAACTGGCTTGACCAACACAAGCGGCCCGCCGGTTGACGGCGGCGAATGGGCAAAACGTATCCGGCCGGCTCCGTGTCAGATTCGCCGTTGTAGGCTGGCAGCACGTTTTCGAAGCTCACCTGAAGACGGTGCGAGAGCGCTTCTATGAACTTAAGAGCATCGGCTGCGCCGAGGCTGTAGTCCTGATCTTCGCGAGCGATGAGGTCAACATTCTCCCAGACGGGGACGCGGTCGGCGCGCCACGAACAGCCCAGCGCCCAACGCGGCAGCGGCTCGCCCGGATACCATTTGCCCTGTCCGTAGTGAAGCAGTCCGCCGGGCGCCACTTTCTCACGCAGGCAACGGATGAGAGCCAGGCCGCGGGTTCTTTTTATTGGTCCCAGAGCATCAATGTTCCACTGCGGGCTCTCGGGCTCGTCGATGCCGACGAACGTAGGCTCGCCGCCCATGGTCAGGCGCACATCCTGCGCTTCCAGATTTGCGTCTACGTGGTGTGCCACCTGCTCGACCTTCAGCCAATCCTCCTCGGTGAAGGGCTTGGATGGCCGTGGTGCGTCATTCAATCGGCGAATGGACATGGAGAAGCTGAAGTCCACCTTGGCCAGCTCGACCGTCCCCTCGACGGGCGCGGCACTCGAAGCGTTCGGGGTGCAGACCAGCGGGATGTGGCCCTCGCCCGCGAGCAGGCCCGAGGTCGGATCCATCCCAATCCAGCCCGCACCCGGCAAGAATACTTCTGCCCAGGCATGGAAGTCGGCGGAGTCGGCTTGGGTGCCACCCGGACCCTCCGGCGCGTTCTGGTCCGCCGCCAACTGAATCAAATACCCGGAGACAAAGCGTGCCGCGATCCCCAAATGCCGGAGAATCTGCACCAGCAGCCAGGCCGAGTCACGGCAGGACCCGGTGCACTTTTCAATGGTCTGCTCGCATGTCTGGACGCCCGGATCCAGCCGTGTCACATATTCAATTTCGTCTCGCACCCTCCGATTCAAGTCAACCAAAAAGCTGATCGTTCCTCGCCTCTCGCGGGAAAGCTTCCTAAGAAAAGTCTGGAGCAGGGGTCCGGCCGGCTCGACCGAAAGATAAGGTGCAAGATCCTTAGCCAGATCCGGAGCATACCCGAAGGGATAGTTTTCGACCCCTGGTTCCAGAAAAAAATCGAATGGATTGAAAGGGATTAGTTCCGCGACGAGGTCCACCTCAACCACAAACTCGTTGGTCTTGTTCGGGAAAAGAACGCGCGCCAGATAATTGTTGTGGGCATCGAGTTGCCAGTTTAGAAAGTGCCCGGTGGGAGTGACGTGAAGCGAGTAGCTGAGGATCGGCGTTCGACAATGCGGTGCCGGACGCAAGCGTATAACCTGTGGACCGACTGAGACCGCTTTGTCGTAACGGTACCGTGTCCAATGATTGAGAGCAACCTGTATGCTCATCCACCCTNNTGCAATTGCTGGGTCTCGTCAAGAAATTGGGACCACTCTTGGTCCGCCGCAAAGTCCTCATCGTGAGGCAGCAAGGCTTCGGACGGCGTGACCCGAACTCGAACTTGGAGCTGCGTGTCCGCTTTTCCCTTCATAGCACCCATGGTGGGCGGAACGTCGGCAGAATCGCGGCCGATGGCGGTGCGAATGTGCCCCTCCCCTACGAGCAGGTTCGTCGTCGGATCGAAACCTACCCAGCCTACGCCGGGGAGAAGAGCTTCCACCCATGCATGCGAAGCGCCTTCCGGCGAGGGCACATTTTCGCCGCCGTGGTAAATGTATCCGCTGACATAGCGACAGGGAATGTTGGCATTTCGAACCAGCGCGATCATGACATGAACGAAATCCTGACATACGGCCTGTCTCGACAGGAGAGCATGCTCAATCGGCAAACTGGCAGTGCGGCTCTTCTTCAGGTAGCTAAAACTGCGGTGCACACCGGCGGCCAGATCCTGCAGAAATGCCAAAGGGCTCCGGCCGTCTCTTTCCGTCGCGCCGATCTCTTTTGCCAACTCTTCAAGCTCTGGGGATGGGCGGGCATAATGACTCGGCATCAGCATGTCCCAGTAATCTTTTTTCTCGACGATCTGTTCCAGATCAGCCCACCTTTCGTATTCCATAGTTTCGGGAACTGCGGCCTGACCGTCAATATTTACCAAAGCGTCCGAGATGATCGTGAGCTGGTCATGGCGGGAAGGCAAGTCGAAGTGGTGCACCAGATTGCCATGGGAATCGGTATAACCGAAAATGCGGGCTCGCGGGTTGACCGAGAGCTGAAAAACAAAACAGCGCTGGTTACCTTCGCTTCTGGGGTGCATGCGAACTTCCATCATGCTCTGCCAGACGGCATGGCTGTAGCGATAGCGCGTGAAATGGCGAATGGCATAGAGCATTAGCTTGGGAAAGCAACCTCAATCGGATACTCGATATACAGTTCCTGAACCGCCGCATGCAGTGCGCGACATTGGTCGATGATTGCCGCAAGATATTGGTGCAATTCGGCAATGATTTCGTCAACCTGTACGTAGGCGACCATCGATCGCAAACGCCCGATCAATCTTTCCACCTTTTCGGTCCTGCGGCTCAAAGAAAGATTGCTGATTGCGGTCAAAGCCTCGTGCATTCGGTCCAACGAATAACGGACCGAATAAGGGAACTCGGGCTTCAGCAGGAGGAAATGCGCTATCCGTTCCGGTTTGAGTTCGGCAGTACATGCCTTGCAATAAGCTTCAAACGCGGCGCAACTGCTTAACAGGCCCACCCAATCCAAATCATCCGCATGCTTGTCGATGACAAAATAAGCGTCCAGCAGGACGCAGAGATTGCAGGCCCTCTCGATATATTTGCCGAGCTGGATAAAATGCCAGGCCTCGTCGTGATTTATAGTGGCGGCGGTAATTCCATTAAACCGGTAGGTGCCTTCGCGAACCAGGCTCACCNNACTTGCCGGGCATTTTCGCGGGCCCCGCTGATGCATTTCACAATGGAAAAATCCCCTTCCGGATCCGCTACTAACAAAAACAGAGCACGCTGCGGGTCGACGTTGTTGGTAGCGGCACCGGGGGCTAGCGAGGAAACGGCGCGAAACCANNCTCATCCAGTAGAGACTGTCGGCTACGCGGGAAAGCATGGCGCTTTGTCACCCAATTCTTCGAACTTTCAATTCTACAAGACCCACGTGTCCTTCGAGCCCCCACCTTGAGACGAATTGACCACCAGGGAGCCCTTTCGCAGCGCCACTCGCGTAAGGCCACCGGGAACAATGGTAATTTTTTCGCCGTAAAGCACATAAGGTCGGAGATCGACGTGACGAGGCTCGATGGTTCCGTCCACAAAACATGGCGCGGTCGAAAGATTGATGGTCGGTTGTGCGATGTAGTTTCGCGGCTCCGCGTTAATCTTTTCTCGAAATTCCGAGCGCTCTTGTTCCGTGCTGTGCGGACCGATCAACATGCCGTAACCACCCGACTCGCCCACAGCTTTTACCACGTATTCCTCCAGGTGCTGGCAGACGTGGTCCCGTTGCGCTGGGTCGGACATCAACAGGGTTTCGACGTTTTCCAGAATCGGGTCTTGGTCGAGATAGTAGCGAATGATTTTGGGCACATAGGCATAGATAGCCTTGTCGTCGGCGACTCCCGTCCCCAGCGCATTTGCGAAGGCTATGTTTCCGGCGCGATAGGCATTGAAGAGACCCACAGCACCGAGCGCGGAACCGCTTTCGAATACCAGGGGGTCGAGATAATCGTCGTCGATTCGCCGATAGATCACATCGACGCGTTGCAGGCCGAAGGTGGTTCGCATATAAACGACATTATCGTGGACCACTAGATCTCGTCCCTCGACGAGTTCAATGCCCATCCGCCGTGCCAGGTAAGTATGTTCGAAGTAAGCCGAGTTGTACGCGCCCGGAGTCAGCAAAACGACGGTTGGCTCGGGGCGGCCTTCGGGGGCCAGGAATCGCAGAGTCGAGAGCAGTTCCTGGCTGTACTGCTCAATCGGCCGCACCCGGCATTTTTGAAACAACCCGGGAAATATTTGCTTCATCACTCTGCGGCTCGTGAGCATGTAAGAAACCCCACTGGGGACGCGGAGATTGTCCTCCAAAACCACAAAGTTCCCCTCCGGAGTTCGTATCAAATCCGTACCGACCACCGTGATGTAGACGTCGCGCGGCACTTTGATGCCGCGCATTTCCCGGCGGTAATGTTTGCAGGTGTAAACGATCTTACCGGGCACGACGCCGTCTTCAATGATTTTTCCCTCATGATATACATCTTTGAGGAAGAGATTCAGTGCCGTGATCCGCTGCGTGAGGCCGCGCTCGATCCTTTCCCATTCCGCCGCGGTAATAATCCGGGGCAGCAGATCGTGAGGAAAAATCCGCTCCGTGCCTTTATCGTTTCCATATACGGTAAAGGTGATCCCCTGGTTGAAGAACGACTGGTCCGCCTCGTGTTTGCTGCGTCGCAGTTCGCCCGGACCCAGGCTCAAAAGCANNTAAGCGCCATTGAGTTCGTACCGGCGGAGGGTTTCTGCACCACCGCGATCAGACGCATCCGTGTCTATAATCATGATGGCCGCGCTTGTTTCCCCTGCCAGCATAGCGTATCAGACGGGCAGCTGATGATCGGGAAAAGCGATTCGCGTCATTGAAAGAATCGCGCGGAGCGCTCTAGCATGGTTTGTATTCGGCGAGAAGGAAACCGTGAGAGAAGTGCGGCGGAGAAACCGCTCGTGCAGAACGCCATTACGCCAGCTTGCCCCCCTCGCAACTTCCCGGTTGCCTGTGATCCGACCAGAATCGATGCCGAATGCGGAGATCACGTCCTACAAGCCGATTTCCCATTACTATCTCGCTGGAGCCAAACCACTTCCTTTTGGCGGGCAACACGCTCTCTACCGAGCGTGCGATGCAGCCTCTTCGATCAACGCCGCAACCTCCTTTGGGTGTGAAACGTAGACCGAGTGGCTGGCTCCGGGGACTTCGACCTTGTGGCTGCCGGCCCTCGTGGCGTACCAACGTTCGAGATCGGGGTTGATCGTTCTGTCGCCTCCAGCCACCAACATCCAGCTTGGTTTACTTCTCCATGCAGGCGTGGTGATGACTCCTTTGAAATTCTCAGCCTTGTTCATCACCTGGGATCGTGCCATGAAGGCGGCCTGCTCCGCCGAAAGATCGGCGGCGAAGTATTCACGAAACTGCGCCGGGTCGAGATAGGTGAAGCCGTCGGCTGTCTTCTTTATCGCGTTAGACTTGCTGAGGTCGCTGGGGAAGCGCTTTCCGTCGTCAGACTCATTCTCTCCCGCGTCTGGCATGTGGGCCGCGATGTACACCAAACCGACGACGGATGAGTCCGTACCCGCTTCGGTGATTACGGCTCCTCCATAACTGTGAGCGACAAGAATGCAGGGTCCGTCCTGGAGGGCAAGGGCACGCTTCGTTGCGGCGACATCTTCCTGGAAGGTTGTCTCCGGTTCCTGCACGATGGTGACGTTGTAGCCGTCTTTGACGAGAATGTCGTGGACGCCTTTCCAGCCAGAGCCGTCCGCCCATGCGCCATGAACCAGCACGACGTTTTTCACGGGACTATTCTGCGCCTGGATGGTTGTTACAGCTAGCGCTGCAAGCAATACCACGTAAACAAAACCGACTCTGAGTGTGGTGCGAAACATGCGAATTCTCCTTTACATTCGGATCACGGCCTTTGGCAAGGTCCTGTCGATGCAGTCAGCATGACTTAAAAGCCAGGTAGCGCCCACGGACGGAAAGCGCAAACTTATTTTGCAGCCGTCGCCAAAATCTGTTCGATCTTCGCGTCAAGATCTCGCGCCACTCTGAGAGCGTCGCTATTCCCATAAGGAGCAAGATAGGAGGCCATCCTGTCATAAGAGATGCGTACGCCATCTGGGCGCTCCTCAATCAGCATGGTTATGGGCGCATACGAGCCAGCGTCAGGAACATGCTTAACCATCTCCTTCATGATCAGCGGATTTCCTGCAACGATGCGTAGGATTTTTGGCGTACTGGATCCACTCTCCTTCCTGAGAACCTCCCCGAGGTCAAAGCGTATAAACTCCATAATGCCGTTCGGTTGGGTCGCCGGATCGACAACTTTTTCCATTTCAGTTTCATTTTGTGCAGCTGAAAAAGTCTTGCGGAATGCAGCCATATCCGGATGACCGATCTGCGCGTCAATGCTGGCGATAACTGTGTCAAAAGGCTCGGTGGAAACCAGAGTGACTCGTTGGACTTGAACTTCTCGAACGCTCATATGCTTTGCTTTTCCTTTTGTTGTTGTAGTCTGACCTGATACTCCGACGCACGTGACTAAGCCGAGTGCAAGGCCGAAGACCATCCTAACGTTTCGGGAAAAACTCATGTCCCTCTCCTGCAATAAAAACTGCGCATCAGCGAACTGCGGTTGCAGGACTTGTTTTGAATCCGTTCATGATGCTCTACGCCTTTGGGGTGCTCAGAGGCGGGCCGACTGTGGGATAACCAACAGAGCAGCCCGCCTCTTGCTTGCCAGTTTCGTTCAATCCATGTGTGATTCGTGTGCTGCGCGCTCGATGAAGTCCGCGACTTCGACGGGGTGCGAGAGCATAACAACGTGACTGGAGGAAATCGTGATCGATTTCGCCTTCATCTTCTGTGCTTCAGCCTCTTCAAGCTTCGGTGAGATCATGCGATCGTCGCCGGCGATCACAAACCAGGATGGCTTGTTCCTCCATGCCGGCGTACTTATCGGCACCCCAAGTGCTGCACCCGCGATCGGATCTTGCGTTGCGATCAAAACCTTCTGCGCCGCTTCGGGCAAATCCGGAGCGAAGTCTTCCACAATCCCCTTATCAGACAGCTTAAAGAACCCGGAAGCGTCAGGCCTGAGCTCCGCGCCCACAGGGGTTGGGTTCGCCTTGATTTGATCGAGGGTCGATTCGCCTTTACCGGGTGCGAAAGCGGCCACGTAAACCAGGCCCGCAACCTTAGGATCATTCCCGGCTTCGGTAATGACGGAGCCACCATAGGAATGACCCACCAGCAGGAAAGGACCATCTTCTAGCGCGAAGGCCCGCTTGAGAGTTGCGGCGTCATCCGCGAGTGAAGTGAGAGGAAGTTGCACCGCGGTGACCTTCAAGCCCCTTGCTTCGAGCAGTGGAATTACTTTCGACCAATTCGACCCATCAGCCCAGGCGCCGTGCACAAGGATGACGTCTCTGACCCCTTGGGATTCACTGCTTTGCGCGAGGACGCGATGTGCTGACGAGAAATACAACACCGTTGCGAGAAGTGCGCATGCAAGGCCGCAGTACGTGAAATAGGCCGAGAGGCTGGACTTTCGTGTGAGTGGCGTAAGGCTCGGTTTGGACCCCCGATTTGTAGCTCCGATAACTGCTTTTTCTGGCTTCATCTGTGTCTCCTTTATTTTGTTCTTCTGAAATTTACAAAGACCGTCATCCTTCTCTGTCCTGTTCTCTATCCATCCATTCGCATATGTAAGGCGAACAATGCCGGAGTTCTATTCCCTCCGCCTGGCGCTTTCTCAGGAAATTGATCGCGTCCACGTCGACCTGCGTGATCTCGTCCAGGTCAAGCACGACTGCCGGACTGCTGTCCGCAATCAGCGACTTCAGCTCCGCAAGATGCTCAGAGCACAGACGGCCACTAAGTCGTAGAGCGATGTACTCTCCGTCAAGAATCCTTTCGATTTTTAGAGTCATCTCTGATTCCGGAATGGCAGATTTGCTATTGCAAGACTTGTGCCACCTCTCAAACTCCGGATCGCCGTCAGATTTCGCTTAATTTCTGAGTATTTGCACGGAGCCGCATGCTGGAACTACAGAAATTGCTGAACTCTCAGCATGGCAACGAGAGCATGGGAAAGATTGTTTAGTGAGCGCGGCTCTCGGTTTCGAGCTTTGTTACGCGATCAGCCCAGTTCGCAAGTGTTGGGCACCTGGATTGCTGGCTTCCGTTGAAGCGTGGGAGCGGTCTGTTGGCGTCTTGGAGATGACGAGGACGCCCTAAGGATCTCGGAAAAATGAGTGGGGAGGCGATCACAGACAACATCTCTATCTCAATGCATTCGTTGCTGGTGCCCAGTCTTTACCCGAGGATTCCGGCGGCTCATGCGTTGACTCGGACGTAGGAGGATCGTCGCTCAACTCGTGGCGATGGTGATTTTCGTGGCGATGGGCATTTTTGCGGCCAAGAGATTCCGCATCGAACGATTGTCCGCCCCGACAGCATGGAAGAGTTCTAAGGCGTCTTGAACCGGTGTTTGTTGATGTTCAGAGCTTTGATTCTTGAGTCGAGGGTCTGTCGCGGTATTGCAAGTCTCGCAGCTGCGCCGAACGGGCCAGAGACTCGGCCCTTGCACGCGGCCAACGCAGCTTCGATCATTTCTTTTTCACGCTGGGCAAGTGCGCGCTGGCCCTCGGCCAACACGCTCGGGGATGCAGCAGTCGGACCGGAAGGCTGGTGCGACTCCGGCTTCAACCAGCTCTCGTCAACCGCGAACTCTTCTCCATCGCACAGGATCACCGCTCTCTCAACCACGTTCTGCAACTCGCGAATGTTGCCGGGCCAAGGGTAGCGCTGAAACAGTTCCAGGGTTTTCTTCTTGATGTGCCTGATCTTTTTCCCAGCTTTCTTCGCGTAGCGGTCAATCAGATACTCAACAAGCAGCGGGATGTCATCCACTCGGTCCCGCAGAGATGGAATTTCTATGGGGAAGACATTCAATCGATAGAATAGATCCGCGCGAAATGTCCCCGCCGATACGGCTGCTTTCAAGTCCCGGTGCGTGGCGGCCACCACGCGCACATCCACGGCGATTGGCTGGTTGCTCCCGATGCGTTCAAATTCTCTCTCCTGGAGCACTCGCAACAGCGCAAGCTGAGTCTCCCCAGGCAGGTCACCGATCTCGTCCAGGAATATCGTACCGCCGGCGGCAGCTTCAAACCTCCCCAAGCGCCGCTGCAAAGCACCCGTAAAGGCGCCCTTTTCGTGCCCGAACAGTTCGGAGGCGATCAGCGAAGACGGAATCGCCGCACAGTTCACCCGAATGAAGGCACGGGAGGAGCGATTTGACCGCTTGTGTATGGCACTGGCGATGAGTTCTTTTCCCGTTCCGGTTTCTCCTAAAATGAGAACAGTGGAATCGGTTCGCGCCACTTTCGCTACCCTCGCCTGCGGAATCGGCTCCGTCACCGGCGATCTAGTCCTTTTCTCTATGGTCCTCGTCGGGGGTCATTACCTCTTTTCCGATCTGTCCAACCCGACGCTCCAGAACGTCCTGGCGGCCATCGGCGTAATTGTTCTGCTTCCCCTGGGGATCTACTTCCTTGTCCGCGCCGTCAAGGACCCCCTGCGGGTCTATGCCAGCGCTCGCCAACACTGGGACGAAGGCACCGTCCCCGCGCATCTGGTCGCCGAAGTCGCCGACTGTACCGCTCTGACCATCTTCAACCCCTTAACCATAGTTTACTGGGTTGGTGTTACCTCCAACTGGCTCCCGTTCGCTCATACAGTCCTGGGCTACAGCGCCCCCGGGTGGGGAATCCTGATGGCCGCCGCCGGCCTGATGACCTGGTTCACCGTGCTGATCGTCCTCGTACGCTTCATCCCCCAACGCATCGGCCCCTTCTTCTTCCGCCTCGTCAACGCCATTCTCGGCCTTATTCTCCTTGGCTTCGCCACGCTCTGCGCAATAGTTCTGTCCCACCGTTTCCTGCACTGAAACGCGGGGTTCCCAACACTTGTAGTTCGCCAGAAGATCATCGGCTCCGGGGAAGTCTTTGTAGTTTTGCTCAGGACTTAGGCGAGGCGTCGCCGTCCCGTCAGCGCCTCGAAGCCGGAGATCACGTCGAACAGCTCTTCATCGATGGATTCCTGGCGAACGCGGCGGAAGGTGCGGTTTAAATCTTCCAAAATGTCTGCGATGTTCTTTTCCGCGCGTTGCATGGCCGCCAGACGGCTGGCGTTTTCGCTAGCAAGGGATTCGGCGCAGGCCTGAAAGAGCAGAACAAAGAGGTATCCTCGGACGAAAGCCCGAAGCGCCGACTCGGCTCCTTCGATGACCTCCGGCAAATTCTTTGTCGGCCACGCCATTGCGGCGAGCTTGTTTTGCCAGGTGTGATCCAGCGGCACCAGTCGCTCGCTGACCGGCTCGTAAACGGCTCCGAACCTCGGGTGGTTGTGGAAGACATAGACCTCACCGACATTGCCGTGCTCGAGAGCCGCTTCGATTTCGATGAGAATCTGTCCGACAAGGGAAGTGATGGCATTCACCGAGGTCGGAACCGATAGCAGGTCGACTGGGGCCACGCCGGTGTCCGCCAAGAGCGCGTGAGCGCGATCGCCGACGGCCCAGATTTTCGCTATTTTGCCGGGTAACGTTTTGAGTTCGTGCACAGCAAATTCCACGATTACTTCATTAAACCTGCCGACAAGACCCTGGTCCGAACCGAACACGACAGCGCCGATCTTTCCTTCATTCGTCCGCTCGTGCGGCGGCCGTTTTCCCTCGGCGAGCGAAACCGCGTCGGCCTGATGGAGACACGCGACCAATGCGAGTTCCACGGTACGATAGTAGTCGTCGAGCGATTGCACTGCTTTCTCGTATTGCCCAATGCTGGATGCCGCCAGCGCCTTCATCGAACGAACCACACCTTCGAGATCCCCCGCGCCGTCGATTTTTCGACGNNGCAGTGGATTTGGGTGCGGCGTCGTGTTTGGGTTCGGGTTCGGCTGGTTTCGGTTTAGGCGCGGGCTGGAACGGAGCAAGCGCCCGCGTGGCAACTTCCAGAACCGCCTTTCGGTCGGCGTCACTCAATTTGTCAGCTGACGTTAGCCGCCCCGCTATGTCCGCCGGGATGTCCGACGTCGCCTTCTGTATCGCCTGCTCCGCATCGCTCACCCTTTCGATAGGCACCGCGTCAAACAGGTTCGCCGTCAAAGCCAGCAGCACAACGATCTGCTCGATCATCGATACCGGCTGCGATTCCGGCTGTTTGAGGCAAGCTCGAATGCGCTGTCCGTGATCGATAATCTTGCGCGTGGACTCATCCAGACGAGTCCCGAACTTCGCGAATGTTTCCAATTCCTCGAACTGCGAGTAGGCGAGCTTAAGGTTGCCGGCGACAGCGCGATACGCGGCTCGTTGCGCCGCTCCGCCCACGCGCGAAACGGATTTACCAACGTTGACCGCGGGAAGGATCCCCAGTTCGAAAAGCGTGGGCGAGAGGTAGATTTGGCCGTCCGTGATGGAGATGAGATTAGTCGGGATGTAAGCGGAGATATCCTGCGCCTCGGTCTCGATGATGGGAAGCGCGGTGAGAGAACCACCTCCGCGCTCCTTACTAAGATGCGTCGCCCGTTCCAACATTCGCGAATGAATGTAGAAAATGTCGCCGGGAAACGCTTCGCGTCCGGGCGGACGGCGGAGCAGCAGGGAAAGCTCGCGATACGCGCGTGCGTGCTGCGTGAGATCGTCGTAAACAATGAGCACATCGCGGCCCTTTTCCATGAAGTATTCGGCGATGCTCGTCGCGGCGTAGGGCGTGATATAGACAAGGCCGGGCGCGTCATTGCCTTCAGCGACGACCACCACGGTGTAATCCATTGCGCCCTTTTCGCGGAGGTTGGCCACGACCTTGGCGACGGCGGAAGCGCGCTGACCGATTGCACAATAAACGCAGAGCACATTTTGCCCGCGCTGGTTCAAAATGGCGTCGATCGCGATGGCCGTTTTGCCCGTCTGTCGATCGCCGAGAATCAATTCGCGCTGCCCACGTCCGATAGGAATNNAGCGCATCGACAACCTTCAGTCCCGTCTGCAAAGGCACGACTACGGGCGCGCGGTCCATGATGGGCGGTGCTGGGCGCTCGACCGGCAGGCGCTCGTCACCGGCAATCACACCTTTGCCATCGAGCGGTTTGCCCAACGGGTCGATCACCCGTCCCAGCAAACCGTCTCCCACCGCTATGTCCATGACCCGCCCGGTGCGTTCGACTTCGTCGCCCGCGTGCAGATCCTGATATTCGCCGAGCAGGATCACGCCGATTTCGTCCTCATCCACGTTGAATGCGATGCCCAACAGATCGCCACGGAATCTCACCAACTCCTCATACCCCACGCCGGGTAAGCCTGAAAGCGTGGCGATTCCGGTAGAGACATTGGTGACGATGCCCACTTCGCGCAGCGTGAGTCGCGGCTTGAAGGCTTCGCACGCCTGCCTTATTCCTGCGAACACGCTGTCGAAATCGTGCTGGAGGCTCTCCGGTTCCATATTCATGCGCTCACAGTTTCGGGCTTCGGTGTTTCGGGCTTGTCCGCTTTCGCTTCAGGCTTCGGATCGGCTTTCACTTCCGGCTTTGTTTCGATTTTCGCTTCCGGCTTCGGCTCCGTTTTTGCCTCTGCCTTGGGCTCGGGTTTCACTTCCGGCTTGGTCTCGGCTTTCGCTTCGAGCGTCGGCTCAGCTTTCACTTCAGGCTTCGGTTGGGCCTTTGCTTCCGGCTTTGGCTCCGTTTTTGCCTTTGCCCTGGGCTCGGCTTTCACTTCCGGATCGGTGTGGGCTTTCGCTTCTACCGCTGCAGCTTCGTCCCTCTTCTTCAGGAGTTCATCGACGCCTTTTCCCAGCGAGGCCAGATAATCCGCGATGCTCCACGCCACTTTTTGTCCATTCGTGGTGAGTTCAATGCCGCTGATTAAATCTGGCGAGGTTTCGAATCGGATATGGATTTCCGCCGAGAAGGTTTCGTTGAGCGCATTTTGAATCGCGGCCTTTTGATTGGCGCCCAGATCAAAGGTGCTCCGCACGATGGCCGGTTCAGACGATGACTTGAGGGCTGCACCGAGCAACGCTTTGGCCTTCCCGTCCATTTCGCGCAAGCGGCGCGTGAACACCTCTCCCATGCGTTCTTCGAGACTGACCGTAGCCAGATCAGCGAGCGTCTTTCGCGCGATTCCAAAGACTTCTTGCTTTGCTAGGTTAGTGATGGCACTGCCCAGCCTCTTTTGGTCATTTCGCAATGCGGCCGCTTGCACAGCGCGTAAATTATCCGCATCTTTGTGCGCCTCGCCGAGAAGACGCTCACGCTCGACTTTCGCCTCGTCCGCGGCCTTGCCGAGTAGAGCGCTGCGCTGTTGATCAAACACTTTGTTCTTGTTTTGAAAGTCATCGCGTTCCTTTTGTGCCTCGCTCTTCTTCGCATCGGCATCCGCGAGTTCAGAAGCGATGCGCTTTTCGCGCGCGTCGATGGCGTTGAGGATGGGCTTGTAGAGGAAGTGCTTCAACAACCACACCAGGATGAGGAAGTTCAGCACCTGTGCCCCGACGGTGAACCAGTCGATGAGCATGGCTCATTTCCCTCCGGTCTGAGCGATGACGTGACTCCAAAACGGGTTTGCGAAGATGAGAATCATCGAGACCACAAAACAGTAAATGGCCAACGATTCGATCATCGCCAGACCCACGAACAACGTCCGAGTGATCGTGGCCGAGGCGTCGGGTTGCTGTGCCAGAGAAGTCAGGGCGGTGGCAACTGCCCGGCCCTCGCCGAGCGCCGGACACATACAACCAATGCCGGTGGTAATGCCGGCGGTGGCGATTGATACGACTGCGACCACGGTAACGCTATCCATAAGGAGTCCTTCTTATAGCTAATGTTGCGCTTTCAAAGTTTTCGGTTCTGGCTTGGCTTGGACGACGGCCGCCTTCAGTTTCGGTATGCGGGTGGCGGCTGCAATGTAAACCGTAGCCAGAATGCTGAAGATATAGGCTTGCACCATGCCGGTGAGNNCTGATGATATTGAATGGCAGCATGATGAACGTCGGCTTCGTGTAGGTCTTGAGGTAGGCAACGAACCCTTGCTCCCGGATGCCAAACAGAGGTACGGCAACAAACACACACAGGGCCAGTGCCGCTGTGGTCGAAAGTGAACCCGTCGGTGGCTTATAACCCGGAATCACCGTAGCGAGGCTGGCCGTCGCAACGAACAGAAAGAGCGTGCCCAGAAAGGAGAGGTACTTTGCTGGTTCGCTCAGGCCCACTTCCTTAATCTGTTCCTCCATTGCAGTGACGATGATTTCAAGCCCGCCTTGCCAGCGCGAGATGTCGCCTTCAGCCTTGAGCTTGCGTGTGATCAGCTTTGCGCCCAACGACATCACGATCATCGTCGCCCACGTCATGACGATTGTTCCGTTGAGTTTCACAAAGCCGTGCTGCCACAAAACCTGCTGGTCGGAAGTTAGATTCACCGGCATACTTCACCGACAATCTGCGCACTCTTCGCCTTTGTACTCGGCACGCGGGTAAGCCAAGTCACCAGGATGCGCGCTAGGATAAATCCAACCAGACAAGAGAGAACTCTGCGCCAATCGCCACGTGCGACAAAGTAGAAACCAGCCAGCGCAATACCGGTCCGCAGTAAAAGGCTGAAGAAGAACAATGCCGCGGGCTGTTTGGACGAGACGCCCCTCCGAATTGTCCACCAAAGGCCGCCAAAGAAAAACATACCGAGCAAAACGCCAGCGAGCAGCGGCAGTACAAGAGCGGAGACGAGAGCCAACGTTTCACTCATCTTTCTTATCCTCTTTCTTGTCCTCCGATTTGTATTCCTCTGGTTCGTCGTGCATGGCCTTGTCCTGCTGCGCCACCCAATGCCAGGCATTGGCGCATCCGATGCACAACCCAGCGATCAGCAACATGAGCGTCCAGGAACGAGTTCCCGGATGGCGTCGGTCCAGCCAAAGGCCGAGCATCGCGCCCAGAAGCGTGGGTACGGCGACGGACCAGCCGATAAGTCCGGACATGCCGAGACCAAACCAGA
>PMXH01000156.1 GCA_003165855.1 Acidobacteriaceae bacterium
AGTACGCGGTTTTTCTCGACAAGCCGGCGGTGATCGAAGGAGTGAAGCACGACTCCGCCGCAGCGCAAGCTGGTTTGCAGCCGGGCGATCGGATCATAAAAGTCGACGGGATTGAGAACCCAACCTGGGAACAGCTGCAGCCCCGGGTGTGGCTCAGTCCCAACCAGCCCCTGACCATCACAATCCAGCGCGAAGATCAGATCTTCCAGAAAACCATCGTGCCCCAGAGCGTGACCACGTCTGAGGTGGGTTCCGCTGGATGGTATCCGGAGGACCCTGTAATCGTCGGCCAGATTGAGCCCAACACGCCGGCTGCCAAAGCCGGGCTCAAGCAAGACGACAGAATTGTTGCCGTGGATGGCAAGCCGATGGTTTCCATCGAGGCTATGATTGAGCGCCTCCAACAAAGCAAGGAGAATCCCGTCGACCTCACCGTGCTTCGCGGCAACCAGACTCTGAACTTCCACCTGAGCCCGGTCCTGGCGAAGACAGAAGATCCGAAGGAGCGGAGATATCGGCTGGGATTCCTCAACAAGAGCGAGACGAAGGTGACCACCTTGCCGTTTACTCAGGCATTGAGTCTCTCGCTGCGGGAAAACAGAAAATACTCGCTGCTTATTCTGGAGTTGGCCAAGAAGATTGTGCAGGGGAAGGTATCGCTCCGCGCGGTTTCCGGCCCCATCGGGATCGCTCAGGATGCTGGCTTCGCGGCCCAGCAAAAAGGCTGGACGCCGCTGCTGGAATTAACGGCAGGGATCAGCCTGAACCTCGGCATCATTAACCTGATGCCCATCCCCATTCTCGACGGCGGGGTGATTTTCTTCCTCCTGATCGAGACCTTGATGGGCCACGACATCAGTCTGCGCATCAAGGAACGCGTCTACCAGGCCGCTTTCGTTTTCCTGGTGTTGTTCACCGTTGTGGTCATCTACAACGACTTGATGAAGACCATCCCCGGATTGATGGACCGGCTGCCCTAGGCCAATGGTGTCTCTTTAGCCAGCCTTGCCAGACCCTTGGGCGCGTTTTTGCTGTGGTACAATCATTGTGTACAATTTGTACGCTCAACTTGTACACGCGGAGTCCAAAATCCAATGGCAACCATCAACCTCGCGCTCCCAGAGAGAGTGAAAGTCAACCGTTCCCAGTTGCGGCAAAGCCAGAGCAAGATTCTCAGGCAGGCCAAGGGTAGAACTATCATCGAAATCCCCGGCTGGACCGAGGAGGACGGAAAGTATGTGGTGGACAAGCGCTACTTTGACGATCTTCTGCGGAGGCTTCGCGCTACGGTCGAAACTCTGGAGATCACCGCCGATCCGAAGCTGTTCGGTCAAATTCTACGCGCGGCTCGGACTATTGACGACGATGCGCGTAGGGGAAAGCTGCACTCCTTCGACGAGGCTTTTGGGGTAGAGTAGTTGGCCTACAAGATTCAATTCACAGCCGGCGGGCTGAAAGACGCGAAACGGCTGCCCAAGGCCGTCCGCAATGCTCTGGCGAAGGAACTGAGAAACAAGTTGGCGAAAGCTCCTTCGACCTGTTCCGAGCAGTTGCGTGAGCCGCTGGCGGGATGGCGCAGCTTTCACTGCGGGAAGCACCGGGTCATTTTCAAGCTGTATGAAGAAGTGAAGCTGATAGCGATTGCAGGGATCGGGAAACACTCATCGCAACCAACACAAGATATCTACCGCAGGTTGGAACTGCTTGCCAAGCGGGGCCGCCTCGCGGAAGATATCCTGGCTGCACTCCGTGGGTTCTCCACGGGCAGCGAATAGTAGAATGGGCTTCAAACCTCGCATGTTAAAATAGACTTTCCATGCCTATGATTCCACGCAGAAAAACCCTCACCGCAGTCGTCGGCGGAGTGCTCGTCGGCTCGGATGCACCGATTGTGGTGCAGTCCATGACAAACACTGACACCGCCGACATCCCTTCGACCGTCCAGCAGGTTGCCGCTCTGGCTCGTGCCGGCTCGGAACTGGTGCGCATCACCGTCAACAACGAAGAGGCTGCCGCCGCTGTTCCGCGCATCGTCGAGGAACTCGACAAGCAGGGCTTGCGCGTGCCCATCATCGGCGACTTCCACTACAACGGCCACGTGCTGCTCACCAAGTACCCCGAGTGCGCCCGCGATCTGGCCAAGTACCGCATCAATCCCGGAAACTCCAGCATCGGGAAGACCGGCGACTCCAATTTCCGCACCATGATCGAAGTAGCGGTGAAGTATCAGAAGCCGGTGCGCATCGGCGTGAACTGGGGCTCGCTCGATCAAGCTCTGCTTACCCGGATGATGGATGAGAACTCGATGCTCGCCGAGCCCAAAGAAGCCCGCGACGTCACCATGGAAGCGATGGTGGTGAGCGCGTTGAGCTCCGCCGATCTGGCACAGAAATTCGGCCTGCGCGCCGACCAGATTATCTTGAGCGCGAAAGTCAGCGGCGTGCAGGATCTAATCGACGTTTACCGCGCGCTCGCCGCCCGCTGCAACTACCCGCTGCACCTCGGCCTCACCGAGGCTGGGATGGGAGCGAAGGGCGTGGTCGCGTCCAGTGCGGCAATGGGCGTGGTGCTGCAGGAAGGCATCGGCGACACAATCCGCGTCTCGCTGACTCCCGCCCCCGGAGGCGACCGCAGCGAAGAAGTTCGCGTGGCGCAGCAGATTCTGCAATCCATGGGCATTCGCAGTTTCACCCCGCAGGTCACGGCCTGCCCCGGCTGCGGGCGCACCACCAGCACTTTCTTCCAGGAAATGGCACAGCAGATTCAGACCTACCTGCGCGAGCAGATGCCCGCGTGGAAAGGCCACTACATCGGCGTCGAGGAAATGAAGCTGGCTGTGATGGGATGCGTGGTCAACGGCCCCGGCGAATCGAAGCACGCCAACATCGGAATCTCGCTGCCCGGAACATTCGAGGAGCCGAAGGCTCCGGTCTACGTGGATGGACGCCTGTTCACCACGCTCAAAGGGGACCGCATCGTGGCCGAATTCATCGGGATCCTCGACGAATATGTCGACTCCCACTACGCCGCCAGGGATGTGCAAAAAGAAGAACTTGCCGCAAAGAACTAACGCCACGGAGCCAGGCGTTCGATTGCGTATAGCGCACACCCGGCACGAACGCCTTAGTTACATCCAAATGGCAGACGCTTGTGCCTGTGCCTCACTGCCCGTCGAGTAAGAAGATCGGATTCTGCAACGCCGTCCCGCTACTGGCTGCCGGGGGTGTAAGCAGGTCCATGACCAGCGAATCGGCGGGAACATTCCCGCCTGAGTTGTTCACATTGCCGCCGTTGGTAATGATGTCGGCAATGGCGCCCGCATCGCACATGCTCACATAGACGTGGCTGCTGTCCTCGGCGGCAACGGTGAACATCCGGAAGCGCGTGGCAGTCGGGGTGTACAAAGCACCCGGAACCAGCGGAATGGGGCCGCAGGCGAGCACTGGCGGAGCCGCGAATTGATTCGCCGCCACGGCACCCAGCAAAGTCAGAATTGGCGTGCTGGGATACTTCAGCGTGAGAGTATTGGCGTCAAACACGGTGAGTTCTGGGATGACGCAGGGGAAGGACGAGCCCACAATCGGGTCGGGACAAGACGACGCCGTTTGATAGCTGGCCACATAGAACCGGCTGCCATCGAGCAAAGCGGTCACGGAAACCGGAATCACCGGGCTGCATCCCGCACACGCCGGCGTGCTGGTTGGGCTCAGCCCCGGAATCGCGAGCGGGGGCGCCAGCAGAATTGGTGTATCGTTGGCTCCGCCGGTATCGGAAAAAACAGAAACCGTCCCACTCACCGGATTCGTCACATAAAGCCGGTTCAGGATCGGGTCGTAGAAAATGAAGTTTGCTCCCACGCCAGACACTACCCCGCCGCCTACGGGAAGACTGCTCGTAACCGTGTCCGTGGCCGTGTCAATGGTCACGAGTTGGCCGTCACCTTGCGTCAGCACATAGATCTTCTGGCTATCACCGCGCGCCACCACCCACACCGGATTCACTCCAGAGAAGCCGGTGACCGGGTTCTGCGACAGATCGGCCGTAGTGTTCAAGCTAGTGACCGTGTTGTCCCCCTGGTTCGCCACGTAGATCTTGAGGCCATTTGGCATCTCAGCCAGACTGACGGGGTGTGCACCCACAACTGCACTATTGCTGACAACATTCGATGCGGTGTTAATAGCGGAAACTGAATTGGAGTTGTAGTTCGCCACGTACATGACGTTGTTCTGCGTGCTGTTGAGAAACACCGGCTGCGGAGGAACCGCTGCGGTTCCCCCGGACAAGGGCGGAAGCCCACTGGCGGTATTGTCCGTGTACGTGATCGTGTTCCCGTTGATCGTTAAAATCGGGAAAGTGCCGTTGTAGGCAAGGGGGTTGCAAGGTGGGGTTGCGGTTACGCTGCAATTAGGAATGACCAGTCCGGCGATCGTGATTGCATATCCCGCCACGACATTGCTCAAGGGTGCGCTTAGAGTGACGGTGACGAGATTACCGGACTCACTGATCGCAGAGATGCTGGATGTCTGGTTAACCAGACTGGGCACCGGGATCGTGGCCACCGCGCCCAAGCCACTCCCTATCCTTGATTGGAATACCGGCGTGAAGGACGAAACCACGTCGATTCCCCCTGAAACACTGCTCGCACTCGCCACAAACACTCTGGAATCGTTGGGGGAAATGGCAGCGTGGGTGGGATTTTCACCGAGATTGGGCTTCGAAGGATCGTAGTTCGGAGTCTCTCCGATGATGGTGTCTCCCGACACGTCGATCTGCATCGCCCCGCCTGGGTAGTTGAGCGTGTTGGCGGTAATGCCAAAGACAGCGTGGAAGTTGGAAGGAGTTGGAGCCGTTTCCACCGGGCATCCGGGAATTCCACCCCCCGCCGAGCACGGAATCACCACGGGGCGATATACCTGTCCGCACCCCATCCACAATAGAACTGGAACCACCGTCGCCGCCAATCGGCCTGCACGTCGAAAACTCATCGGCACCTCAAGGGAGATTTTCTGGTCACACCTGCGAGGAATTTAACATTCTAACGGCTGGCCACTATCTGCGCCAGTGGGCCGGGCTTCGGCCGTCAGGCTTCGGGCTTCGGCTGGCCACGTCTTCTGGGATGCCGGAACTGTGGGGCAAGTTGGATGGGGTAAGTTGGATGCCCGCGAGGATAAGATGTGCTTTGTTATGCGAGCGTCGAACGGACGGAGACTGGCGCATCGAACGACGGGTAAGCTAGATCAGAAGGCAAGATCAAGCGCCAACATCAAACAGCGGAAGCCTGAAAGCGGAAAGCCGAAGCCCGAAGCCCGCCTTTTCATCGCCCGCGCCGGGACCTCCCGCCAGACGCCGCCGCCCGCTCGTCCGAATCAGCCGCGGCTGCGGGTTTCTTCCTGCCTTCCATCTGCGCCAGGCTCTGCTTGAGTGCGGCCATCAGGTCTATGACGGGAGCCAGCTTCTTCGGCTTCTCCACCGCCGCAACTTCCCCACCCTCCAGCTTGGTCTCGATCAGCTTCTTCAGATTTTCCTGAAAGCTGTCTTTATATTTTTCCGGATCCCATTCATCCGCTAGCGCTTCGATGAGTTGGTGCGCCACTTTTACTTCCGCATCTTTCAACTCCACGTCGGGCGCGCCGAAGCCTTCCACCTTTTTCACTTCTTCGGCGTAATACATCGTGTGCAGCATCAGTCCGCCTTCGTGTGGACGCAAGAACACTGTGTACTCGCGGTTGTGCATGGTGATCTTGGCGATGGCAACGTACTCGCTCTCTTCCAGAGCCTTGGTCAGCAATGCGTACGGCCGCCGCCCAGCCTCTTCCGGCATCATGTAATACGAAGACTCGAAATATACTGGATCAACGTCGCCCGCCTTGACGAATTCCAGAATCTCCATGGTCTTGGCGGTCTGCGGCTCGATCTTCTTGATCTCTTCCGGCTCGATGATGATGTATTCGTCCTTGCGGAACTCGTAGCCCTTCACCATGTCAGCGCGATCGACGACAACGCCCTCCGCCTGACAGATGTACTGCTGCTTGAGCCGCGACTTGTCCGTGCGATGCAGCATGTTGAAGGAGATGCCGCTACTGCGCGCGCCCGAAAACAAGCGCACCGGCATCGAGATAAGCCCAAACGTTAAGTGTCCAGACCAGACCGAAGCTGCCATAATTCCCTCTCGTTCACCGATCCCTCCGCACGATTGTCATTCCGACTAAGTCGATGGATTGGCGACAGCCAATCCATCGGCGCATGGAGGAACCTGCTGTTTCTCGCCGACTACGTTACCACCAACCGCCCAAGCTGCCCAGAATTGGGAGTTTAGCGTACAAACGAACGTTGGATGCACAAATCTTAGGGTACGGGGAACCGAAATGCGAAGCCGGAGGGAATGGGGTCAGGAGGCGGCCAACGCTATCGGTTGTAGTTAACTGAGGCGGTTCCAGAACCCGGCCTTGGCTTCGACGGGCAGCTCGCCAAACCATGGGCCAAGTCGGCGCGATGATGCAGTTGCGAAGCCATCTTAGCCCGGCTTACAATAGCTGCGTAAGTGTTTATCTACCTAGCTGCATAGGTGTCCTATGGAAGAAGCCGTTCGCTGGAACATCAAGGTCTCGAGAGAAACCGACCTAACTCTGCGTACCTTTCTGGGTGCCCAGGGTGCAAAGAAAGGCGACCTCTCGAAATTCATCGAGGAGGCCGTCCGCTGGCGCGTGTTTAGTCTCATTGTGCAGGACATCCGAGAGCGCAACGCCGACATGGATCCCGACGAGTTACAGAGCG
The DNA here is from genome assembly GCA_003165855.1 of Acidobacteriaceae bacterium. GTDB lineage: Bacteria > Acidobacteriota > Terriglobia > Terriglobales > Acidobacteriaceae > Sulfotelmatobacter. Next base: position 6,775 of record PMXH01000156.1, read on the forward strand.
TCATCGACGAAACCGTGGACGAGGTTCGCACCGAACGCTATGCCAAGAGGAAGGCTGAGAAAGCCTGATGCGCGTGGTGCTCGATACCAACGTCCTGATTTCCGCCATCATGATCCAAACGGGAAACCCGGCTGCCCTCTACCGCGCCTGGCAGCAGAGGCAATTCACCCTCCTCACCTGCGCGGAACATCTAGACGAGCTCCGCGCCGCGTTGCGCAAGCCCGCCATCGCAGAGCGCATCAGACCCTACAAGGCCGGCAGCCTGGTGAACGAAATAAAAAAACTTGCCGAGAGCGTGCAGGAGTTGCCGCGCATCCGCCGCTCTCCCGATCCAACCGACGATTTTCTGCTGGCCTTGGCCGAAGCGGGTAGGGCAGATTATTTAGTATCCGGCGACAAGAGCGGACTGCTCGCGCTCGCACATCACAAAGGCACGCGGATCGTCTCCGCGCGCGCATTCGTCGCGTTGTTGGCATGACCCCTAGACCGTTCGCGGGCGCGGGACGTCGCTTTCTTGCACCTTCCGTCCTTTGCCGATCATCTTGTGACGTAAACACTCTCGACCAGGAGAAGACCGATGACCGACCTGCGCTACCCCATCGGCAAGTTCACCTACGACGGGCCGCCCACCCCGGAGCAAAGACAAGAACTTCTCCACCAGATCGAGCAGGCTCCCGCCAACCTGCGCGCAGCCGTGAAAGGGCTCTCCGACCAGCAACTGAACACGCCCTACCGTCCCGATGGCTGGACCGTCCGCCAGGTCGTGCACCACGTCCCCGACAGCCATCTCAACGCATACATCCGCACCAAGCTTGCTCTCACCGAAGATGATCCAACGATTAAGCCCTACGCCGAAGATCGCTGGGCGCGGCTCGCCGATACACAGGCCACTCCCGTGGAGGTGTCACTGGCGTTGCTCGATTCCCTGCATGATCGCTGGATTCGCCTGCTGCGTTCGCTTCAACCGGAAGATTGGAAGCGTACCTTCCGCCATCCCGACCTCGGCCCGATGAGCCTCGAAAAAAATCTGGCGCTCTATGCCTGGCACGGACGCCACCACGTGACCCACATCACGAACCTGCGGGAGAGAAACGGCTGGTAGAAAAAAGCGGACCTCGGACGTCAGACCTCAGCAGGAAGACGCCGGGACGGATTGTCTGACGTCCGAGGTCTAACGTCCGATGTCGGCATCACGACATGCCCAGCTTCCACAGCAAATAGCTGCTCGCTTCCCGCATCACCGCATACAAGCGCTGCACTACGCTGTGCGGACGCGAGTCGGGCCGGGACGAGACATACACGGGACCGATCCCCTCGTGCTCCAGCAACTTCTTGATGCGGAACACGTGGTACGCGTCACTGACGGCGACGCAGCTGTGCAGCCCGTTGGCCCGCATGATCACAGCCACTCGCATCGCCGATTGCGCAGTGTCGGACCCCTGCGTCTCAGCAATCAGGTTTCTCTCGGGAATTCCGCGATGCTCCAGATAATCGCGGCCCACCCCACCTTCGCTGAAGCTGGGATCGGCCGCGGCACCGCCGGTCGTGATGACGACGGGAGCCAGGCCCTGCTCAAAAAGAACAAATGCGTGATCGAGACGCGCCCGCAACACCGGCGAGGGATGCCCGGAATACTCCGCTGCACCGAACACAACGATGGCATCCGCCGCATGTAGTTCCTGCCGCGACCCTTCCCGCACAATGCGCGCCCCGGTCAGCCCGAGAAACGCCGCCAGCGTGACCAGCCCCACAGCCTCCAGCCGCAAAAGCCAGCGGCGTTTCGGATGCCGGTGAACGGAATCGTCGTTCATCCTTTGGCAAAGAAAGTGGAAATCTCTTCGGCAGGGATCGCGCCCTCGCGAATGATGCGCCAGCGGTCTACTTCATCGCTCAGATCAATGATGGTGGAAGCGATATCCCGCGGGGAAACTCCGCCGTCTACAATAATGCCGATGCGGCCCTCGAGCTGGTCGCGCACCTGCTCGGCGCTGGTGCATTCCGACGCCCCGCTCAGATTCGCCGATGTGGCCGTGATTGGAATCGCCGCCGCCGCTACCACCGCCAGCGGAATCTTTGCNNACGCGATCCCGCCTTCACGATAAGGGTCAGCGGTCCCGGCCAGTATTTCCGCGCCAGAGCATAAAACTCCTCGGGCAACTTTTTGGCCAGTTCTTCCGCCTGATCCACGCTCTCAATCAGCAGCGACAGCGGTTTGTGCCGCGAGCGCGTCTTGATGTCATACACGCGGTCCACTGCGCGCAGGTTAAACGGATCGGCCGCCAGCCCGTAAAACGTGTCCGTCGGCATCCCCAGCACCTCGCCCGCACGTATCTGATCGGCGGCATACTTCACCAGTGAAATCTCAGGGCTCTCACTATTGATTTTTAAAATTTCGGCGCGCACAGCATCCCTTCCCGCATGCTTCTGCCTGGAGTATTTTGTCCGTGGAACCTACCATAATACGGCAAAGAGCTTCAAGACGGGGGAGTGGCGTATCATTCAGCAATATCCCTCCATGAAAAAGTCTTCAGAACCCGCTCTCAGCGCGCAGCAACGGCTCCGCCGCATTGAGGGACGCCACAACCCGCTGGTCAAGCAACTGCGCCAGGCCTTTTCGCGCGCCGAGCTCACCGAAACTGGAGACTGCGCCATCGAGGGCCTGCGCATCCTGGAAGAAGCCATCCGCAGTGGCCTGCGTTTCAGCGTGGTGTTCTTTCGTGAGTCGGCGCAGGACCGCGCCGACCGCCTGCTCCCGCAAATCGGAGCCCAGGTCGACACTCTTCTTCTCCCCGACAAACTATTCGACAGCCTTGTGCCCAGTGAATCGCCGCAAGGCGTAGCCGCGCTGGTGCGCCTCAAGGAATTCTCGCTCGATGATGTGCTGGAGACGGAACGCCTGCAGGTTGGCCCCATCGTCGTCCTGGCCGGATTGCAGGATCCCGGCAACCTCGGCACGATCCTCCGCTCGTCAGAGGCCTTCGGCAGCGCGGGCGTCATCCTCGGCGAAGGTACGGTTAGCCCATTCAACTCGAAAGTGGTTCGCGCCTCGGCCGGATCGGTGTTCCGCCTGCCGGTGATTCATGGGCATGGAAAATCGGGTGCGGCAAAGCTGGAGGAAGTCTCCGAGAAGCTGCGGGCTCGCGGCGTGCGCCTGATCGCAACTTCCTCGCACAAGGGAACGTCGCTCGATCAAGCAGACTTGAAGGGCGCCGTCGCAATCTTCTTCGGCAACGAAGGCTCCGGCCTGCCCCGCGAAGTGATGGCCAAAATGGATGAGTCCATCGTCATCCCGCACACCGCCCAGGTAGAATCTCTCAACGCCGGCGTAGCCGCCAGCATCGTATTGTACGAAGCGGCAAGGCAAAGAAAATGAAGATCTCACCACGGAGACACGGAGTCACGGAGAGATCCCTTGTTATTCTCCGTGTCTCCGTGCCTCCGTGGTGAAAAGGCCCTATGGGACTTTTCCAACCCACTCCGAACGCCGCCAGCGCCACCGACCGCACCCGGCCGCTGGCCGACCGCATGCGTCCGCGTACGCTCGAGGAATATGCCGGCCAGGAGCACCTGATCGGTCCCGGCAAACCTCTGCGCACTCAGATCGAGCGTGACGATACCGGTTCGCTCATCTTCTGGGGACCGCCCGGCACCGGCAAGACGACGCTGGCGAAAATCATCGCAAGCATGACCAAGGCGGACTTCATCGAGTTCTCCGCCGTTCTCGCCGGGATCAAAGAGATCAAGCAGGTCATGGCCGACGCCGAACGTGCCCGCCAATACGGCACCCGCACCATCGTCTTCATCGACGAAATCCACCGCTTCAACAAAGCCCAGCAAGACGCATTCCTGCCCCACGTGGAAAAAGGCAATATCCGCCTGATCGGCGCCACCACCGAAAATCCGTCATTCGAAATCAACGGCGCGTTGCTCTCGCGCACCCGCGTCTACGTCCTGCAGCCGCTCACCGAAGACCAGATTGTCCAACTACTGAAGCGCGCCCTTACCGACGAAGATCGCGGCCTCGGCGCCACGAAGTTGCGTGCCTCCAACGATGTGCTCAAGAAAATCGCCAGCTACACCAGCGGNNCTGCTCTACGACAAAGCCGGCGAAGAACATTACAACCTGATTTCGGCTCTGCACAAGTCCGTCCGCAACAGCGATCCCGACGCCGCTCTCTACTGGCTCGGCCGCATGATTGAAGCCGGCGAGGATCCGCTCTACATAGCGCGCCGCGTGGTGCGCATGGCGGTGGAAGACATCGGCCTTGCCGATCCCAACGCTCTTTCTCTCTGCATGGCTGCGCGCGACGCCGTCGATTTCATCGGCATGCCCGAAGGCAACCTCGCCCTCGCGCAGGCTGTCGTCTATCTCTCCGTCGCACCCAAGTCGAATGCGCTATACACCGCCTACGGCGCCGTTCAGCACGATATTGAACAAACCGCCGCCGAACCCGTCCCGCTGCACCTGCGCAACGCGCCCACCGGACTTATGAAAGGCCTCGGCTACGGCAAAGATTATCAATACGCCCACGACCTCGAAGCCAAGGTCGCGAACATGCAATGCCTCCCGGACAACTTGCGCGACCGCGTCTACTACCGCCCCACCGGTGAAGGCATCGAGAAGCGCATCCGCGACCGGATGGAAGAGATCAGAAAACTTCGCACGCCACCCGCCGCGAATAAGTCCTCACACCCCAGGAAAGAATCCTAGCAATCCCGCGCGGCATCTTATAGAAGGTCACGCGTAGCATTTCGCCCCGCCGAGAGTGCAGACTGAAGGAGACCTGAGTTCCATGGCCACGTTTCCCAGCGCCGCCGATGCCGTTCCCCTTCGCCCCTTGCGCATCGACCAGGTCGAGGATCTCCAAAAGCTGCAGAAAGCGGCCCAGAAGATCACCTCCATCCTCGATCTCGACCAACTCATCGACAAAATCGTGAATGACGTCGCCCATTCATTCGGTCTGCTGGAGACCGCCGTCTATCTTCCCGACGAAGCTCGCGGAGAGATGGTGCTGGCCGGCGTTCACGGCTGTTCCATACACACCAAGGGTTTTCGCCTGAAGATCGGCAAACAGGGTATGGTCGGCTACGTCGCCTCCACCGGACAGATGCGCTATGCGCCGGACGTGCGCAAGGACGAATATTACGTTGGCTGCGAGCCCTCCACACATTCTGAAGTGGCAATTCCACTTCACGTTGGCGAACATCTGGTAGGAGTGTTTACCGCTTCTCATCCTGACTTGGACGCCTTTCCCCGGCAACAACTCAGAATTCTTCAGGCCCTCTGCGATCACGTGGCCGTCGCGGTGCACAACGCCCGCCGCTTCCAATCCGAACGTGCGGAACGCGAAACCATGAGTCGCGACGCTCAGGAAGCCCGGCTCATGCAGCAGGCATTATTGCCCAAGAGTTCGCCCTTCATACCGGGCTTTGTGATTTCCGGCCTTAGTGTCCCCGTCAGTGCCGTTGGCGGCGATTGGTACGACTTCATCCCATTTTCCGACGGCCGCTGGGGACTGGTGCTGGCGGATGTTTCGGGAAAAGGCACCGCTGCTGCCTTGCTGATGTCGGCTACGCGGGGAATGCTTCGCTCGCTGGCGGAAGCCTGCTGCACTCCGGGCGAGGTTCTCACCAAGCTCAATTCCCTGTTGGTGGAAGACTTTCCGGCGGGCAGGTTCGTCACCTTGGTTTACGGCGTGCTTGACCCCATAACCCGCACCTTGACCTTCGCCAACGCCGGACATTTGCATCCGCTCTTCATCGATCACAACGGTGCGCAGTTCCTCGACACCGAGCGCGGAGTGCCGCTGGGCTTGGCTTGCGGCGACTATTCCGAGACCACAATTACTCTATCCCCGGGTTCGCGCCTTGTCCTTTATACCGATGGCATCACCGAGGCTGTAGACGCCGATGAACAGGAGTACGGCCTTGACCGGCTCGTGCAGCACGCGGTCACCGCTGGCGCGTCCGCCGTCAGCATCGTTGACGATGTCCGCGCCTTCGCCAATGGCTCCGGTGTGCGCGACGATGCTACCGTCGTTTTCGTCGGCGTTAAGCACTAGGGGTTTGGCACTGGACCCGACGGAGTCAGACGCCATGCCGCACGCGAGGCAGCGTAAAAAGAATAATCAGGCAGACCAGGGCCAGCGTCGCGAGGACGAAGATGCTGCCTTCTGGACCCGTGGTTCCGCCGCTTAGGAGCGCCTTTCCTACCGGATGCGTGGCCAGCAGGTGGTGCTGAATCATCAACCCGCTGTCGGCGACGCCGTAGAGAAACGACTGCGCCCAGTCCCATGAAGTGTGGAAGCCAATCGCCCACCACAGCGATCCCGTGCGCCACAGGCTGAAGCAAAACACCATCCCGGCCAGCCCCGCGGAAAGCAGTCCGATCGGGGATTCACCCGGATTATTACCGTGCCCCAGGCCAAACAGAATCGAGAAGACAACAGCCGCGGTCCAGAAACCTAAGACCTCGCTATGCCGCGTCTTGAAAATCCATTGGTAAATGCCCGCCAGGCCGCGGGTGAGCGTGTACTGCAGATAGCCGCGGGTCAGATACTCCTCAAGCAGTCCAACCAGCAGGAAGCCGACCAGCCAGATGGCTCCGTAGCGGAGAATGTCGCTTCCAAAGAGCACGCGGCTCTCGATCACCAGCAGTCCCATCTTCCACAGCGTCAGCACAAGAAGAGATAGACAAATAACCCCCCACGCAAGGCCGGCAAGGAAATGCGAGACCTTGCGCGCATCGCCGAAGCCGTAGACAGAATTCGGCCGTCGCTCGATCTTCGACATGATCCAGGTGACCAGAACCACCACGAAGAGTTGGGCAAACTCGCCGATGAGCAGGAAGCTCGGCTTGCCCATTGCGTCCTGGGTCGCCTGCGCGNNCCGTCTTTGCCGATAAAGATCTTGCGCACGGTTGATGTCTGCTTGGGCGGGATCGGTTCTACGAGAATTACTGCCGCGTCGTGACTCAAGGCTTCCCTCGTGGGACAAAAATCTATCCTACGTCCGTCCTTAAGTTGTACGCAGCCCAACGTGCTTTTGTTCCGGAAATTCTAACCCAGAGTTTCCCGGCTCAACGGAATCGCGCTCGATGCTCCTTCAAAATGCATCGGTCCATCACTACGAAGATTCCCGCCCGGCGCGCCTTTTCCGCGGCCTTCTCATGAATCACGTCTTCCTGCATCCAGATCGCCGGAACCTTCAGCTGAATAGCCTGATCAACAATTTCCTCCACAAACTCCGGCCGCCGGAAAATATTCACGATGTCAATCTTCTCCCGCACCTCGAGCAGCGAAGCATATGCCTTCTCCCCCAGACACGAATCGATCAGCGGATTCACCGGAACGACGCGGTATCCCTGGCTCTGCATGTAAACCGACACGCCGTGGCTGGGACGCAGCGGATCGCTCGAGAGCCCTACCACGGCAATCGCCTTCGCTTGTTTCAGTAATTCGGTAATCGGATCGCTTTTAGAAAACGTCACCATAAAGGCACAAAACAAAGCTTGTCATCCTGAGCGAAGCGAAGGACCTAGGCGAGCCGCGGGAAGTGTCGCGTTCTTTGCGACACAACAATCCGCGTTTGGCTCGCTCCCTTAATTACTTCTTGTTCGCCGCATCCAGTTTCTGCTTGTACATCTTCAGCGCCAGCTTGCGCACGGTTTCCGAGATTTCCTTGTTGGCTGAGACGTTCTTCAAATCCTGCGTGAGCAGATGCTTCATCAACCCCAATCCAAGATCCAGCGGCGTGCGCGGGTTCGACACCAGATTCCGCACCACGATGTAGTTCTTCATGAAGCGCCGCTTCAGCGGAATCTGCCGGAGCACTGCCTCCAGCACATTCTTCTGCAGGGCAAATCTTTCTACTTCCCCGTCGGAAAGTTTCGGCGCCTCCAGCACCGCCAGCGCCACCACCTTCGTGCCGTCACGAATCAGAAGCGACCGCTCTTCTTTATTTCCTTTCAACGCCAACTGGATGCGGCCTTTCACATCCAGACGGTTGATCTTCTGCATGGCGTTGTCACGCTGGGCGGGTGCGGCATTCACACCGGCGGCAGGTTTACGCTTTGCCGCCACGGCGGCCGCGCTGGCGGCAGCGGCAGCTTTCTCCGCCGTACCGTCAATCTCCGTCATCGTCTTGTTTTCCAACACCGGAAAATAGTTGGCTCCCAGCAAATCCACGATGCCCCCCACCGGCTGGAACGGCTTATCCTGCTCCGCCGCAATCTCCGGCGCGTGTTCAGCCAGATAAGCAGTCACCGTCTCTTCTGGAACTTCTCCTGCTTCATCGCCTTCCCCGGCTCCCCCCTCGTGGACGGGCTCCCCCGCCTTGGCAGCCATCGCTTCATTATCGTGATCGTGCGGAGCCTTGCCGGTCGCAGAAACGGGCGCCGGCGTCTTTCCCGCCCTTAGCAGTTCGACGACAACAGTCGCCTGCTCAGCCTTCAAGTATGGGTTCGACCTCAAAGATCCGAGAATTCCCGCCGAAGCTCGCACCCGCGCACTTTGCAGCAAGGCCGCGATTCCTTCAGGCGATGCCGAGATCGCGAACTTCACTAACTCACCCTCCGCGACGGAAGGATTCTCCAACAGCGCCGGCAGAAGCTTGGGACGCAGATTCTCCGGCGACACCAGATAGTCAAGCACCTCGCGTGCCGTCTTCGGATCCGACGCCGCCGCCAGCGAAGCCTTCTCGTCCCACCCCGCCAATGTCATGCGTGCCAGCGGACCAAAAACCGGATTGTGTTTCGCGAGGTAAACCAGGATCTCCAGATTCTCGTCAGGCGGCACCGACAGTGCGCCCTTCGCCGCAAACTGCATCATGTTCGACGGCAGCCTTGAGGCGCGAATGAGATCGATCGAGCGCGTCATGAATTCACCTCCGAGAATTGCGGGGACCGGAACCTCGTGGACGGCCCGGCTTCGCCCGATCCTCAAGCTCCCTCACCGCAAGCTCCAATTCCCGAATCAACCGGCTCGGCTTGCTCCGCAGAAACTCCTGCACCAACGCCCGATAGTACCAAAGAGTTCCCTCGCGTCCACCGTTGAACCGCTCCCACACCCATTCTCCGACTTCCCGGTGGTCCGACAAAATCGAGCGCACGTTGTTCAGCTTGTCCGCCGCCGAAACCAGTCTCGTGTCTGCATCTGCGTTTTTCAAATGCCGGATGTAACTCTCCTTGCGCTCGCGCCACGGCGGCTTGGGCTCAACGTCGGAGTCGGTACATCCGTCCACCATCTTCGCCACACGGCTCCCGAACCGCCGACGCACTTCCTTCAGCATCGGCTCACCGCCGCAGTCTTCCACCACATCGTGCAGCAGCGCTGCGATCGCCATATCCTCGTCTCCGCCAAACTCCAGCACCAGTGATGTAACTCCCATCAAGTGCGCAATGTAAGGAATCGTCGAAGCCTTGCGCGTCTGCCCCGCATGCTTCTCTGCCGCAAAAACAAAGGCCCGCAGAAATCGCGGACCAAGCCTTACCCTGTGCTTCCTCTGTGCCCCCTGTGTTAGAGGTTTTTCGGTCCGCGTCACGATTTCTTCTCCTGCTTCTCCCCGCGCCGCGCCGACAAATACGCTCGAATAAACGGCTGCAGATCGCCGTCCAGCACCCGGTCCACGTCGCCCACTTCGGTCTTCGTGCGATGGTCCTTGATCATGCGGTAAGGCTGCAGCACGTAGGAACGAATCTGCGAGCCGAAATCGTTGTCGAGTTTCGAGTCCTCAATCTTCTTCGAAGCCGCGCGCTTCTTCTCCATCTCAAATTCGTAAAGCTTGGAGCGCAACATGCTCATCGCCCGCTCGCGGTTCTTGTGCTGCGAGCGTTCATTCTGGCAATTCGCCACCAAGCCTGTCGCGATGTGCGTGATCCGCACCGCCGAATCCGTCGTATTGACGTGCTGCCCGCCCTTGCCGCTCGAACGGTAAGTGTCCGTACGAATGTCTTCGGGCTTAATAATCACTTCAATGCTATCGTCAATCTCCGGCGAGACGTAAACGCTGGCAAACGAAGTATGCCGCCTTTTCGCCTGATCGAAAGGAGAGATGCGCACCAGTCGGTGCACGCCGATTTCGCTGCTGAGCAACCCGAACGCATACTCGCCGTTCACCGCAAAGGTCGCCGATTTCAGCCCCGCTTCTTCCCCCGGCTGGTAGTCGTAGAGAACGGTTTCGAATCCCTGCCGCTCCGCCCACCGCAAATACATGCGCAGGAGCATGTCGGCCCAATCCTGCGATTCCGTCCCGCCCGCTCCCGGATGAATCGTCACAATCGCATTCAGCGCGTCGTTCCCGCCCGAGAGCAGCGTCTCGGTCTCCAGCTTGTCCACCAGATCGCGCAGCGCATCGATCTCGCGGCGCAATTCCGCGTCCACATTTTCGCCTTCCTTCGCCAGTTCGAAGTAAGCGGCAATGTCATCGCCTCGGCGCCCCAGGTCGGCATCGGTCGTAAGCGAGTGCTCGAGCCGCTTCTTCTCGCGCATCACCTGTTTCGAACGTTGCGGATCGGACCACAAGTTCGGGTCGGCGGACTGCTTCTCGATTTCGCTTAGCTGCGGACGGAGTTTGTCCGCGTCAAAGATACTCCCGGAGTTCGCGTACTTTCTTGCTCAGTAACCCGTACTCTTGTTCGAACTCTTGATTCATGAGGATACTTCTGCTTTCTTGTCCGTTTTCTTGCCCGATTTCGTATGAAGCCCGAAGCGCGTGAGCAGCGCCCCTGCTGAAATTATCGCACACAGATACGCGAACCANNTTCTCGATCGCCCGCATGCGCGTTTGATTCAAGTGCTGCGCGTAGGCGCCGCTATCGCCATACCATCCGTCGTTCGATAAATTCACGAACACTTGCGCTCCCTGATCCGCAAACTGCCGCACCTCGTCAGGAAATACCGACTCGTAGCAGATGAAGATTCCCAGCCGTGTAGTTCCCGCGTCCAGCGGCGCTCGCGACGTTCCCGCCGTGAACTCTCCCACTTCCTGGGTCAATCCTCCGGCAAATGCAAACAACCGTGGAAACGGCAGATATTCTCCGAACGGCACCAGATGCACTTTGTCGTAGCGCGCCGTCCAATCCCCGGCGGGACTCACCAGCCCAGCCGAGTTGAACACCTGCGGCGCGCGCGCCGACGTACTGCTCTGCGTCGNNGCTATGCGCTTGCCGCGCCATCTCGCTCACCGGACCCCGAAACAACGGATCATTCGTGAAAAAAGGTGCAGGCGATTCCGGCCACACGATCAACTCCAACTTGCCGCGCGTCGAAACCGGCGCGGCGGATGACGCGGTAGACGATGACTGGGAAGACAAAGCAGAAGGTGAAGGAGAAGAAGATGATGATGATGATGACGAACCTGCCTCATTTTTCACGCTCAGAACACTAAGATCCGTGAGCTCTCGCAGTGTCCGCTCAAAAGCATCGCGCGTCCAGGTCGCATCCACGGCAATGTTTTCCTGCACCAGCAGCGCCTCGTGATCCGCCAGCAGCGCCGGAGCATCCACCAGCCTCCCAGCCTGCAGCACCACCGCTGCTACCAACGACGCAATCAGCAGCATGCCCCGCTTTTTTCTGTGTACCAGAAACGCGGCCGCCAGCGCCACATTCACCAGCATGATCTCGAACGAAACTCCGTAAACCCCAGTCAA
>PMXH01000520.1 GCA_003165855.1 Acidobacteriaceae bacterium
GCGCCGGCGTGGGCAAGACCGTCGTCATCATGGAACTGATCAACAATGTCGCTAAGAACCACGGCGGATTCTCCGTGTTCGCGGGTGTGGGCGAGCGCACGCGCGAAGGCAACGACCTGTGGCTGGAGATGACGGAATCCGGCGTGATCAAGCCGGGCGATCCGGCGCACTCGAAAGCCGCGCTGATTTACGGGCAGATGACGGAGCCTCCCGGCGCGCGCTTGCGCGTGGCGCTGACCGGACTCACGGTTGCGGAGTACTTCCGCGATGCCGAAGGCGCGGACACGCTGCTCTTCATCGACAACATTTTCCGTTTCACGCAGGCCGGATCGGAAGTCTCGGCACTGCTGGGCCGCATGCCCAGCGCCGTAGGCTACCAGCCAAACCTGGCGACGGAAATGGGCGAACTGCAGGAGCGCATTACCTCGACCAAGAAAGGCTCGGTCACTTCGGTGCAAGCGATTTACGTTCCCGCCGACGACTTGACCGATCCCGCGCCGGCGACCACGTTCGCTCACCTGGACGCAACCACCGTACTCTCTCGCGCATTGACCGAGATTGGAATCTATCCTGCCGTCGATCCACTGGCTTCGACCTCGCGCATTCTCGATCCGCGCATCGTCGGCGAGGAGCATTACGACGTCGCGCAGTTGGTGAAGAGAACGCTGCAGACTTACAAAGACCTGCAAGACATCATTGCGATTCTCGGCATCGACGAGCTCAGCGAAGATCAAAAGCTGACCGTATCACGCGCCCGCAAGATTCAACGCTTCCTGTCTCAGCCTTTCCACGTGGCCGAACAGTTCACCGGCGCGGCCGGACGCTACGTGAAGATTGCCGATACGGTGAAAGGCTTCAAGGCGATTGCCGAAGGCAAGTACGACGACATCCCCGAGCAGGCGTTTTACATGAAGGGCCCGATCGAAGAAGTGCTGGAAGCCGCGGAAAAGATGAAGACGGCAGCGTAAGAACGGACATCGGACGTCGGACCTCAGCTCCGCATTGGCACGTCTGAGGTCCAAGGTCCGCAGTCCGAGGCCGGTTTTTTATGCCAGATACTTTCCAACTCGAGATCGTCACGCCGGAAAAGAAGGTGGTGGATACGGCTGCAACGGAGATTCAGATTCCCGGCAAGAACGGGTATCTGGGCGTCCTGCCGGGGCACGCGCCGCTCATCACCGAACTGGCGGTGGGCGAAATCACATTCCACGCTGGCGGCGACGAGCAGCGGCTGGCGGTGGCTTGGGGATTCGCGGAAGTGCTCCCCGAAAAGGTCACGATTCTTGCTGAGACCGCGGAACGTCCCTCCGAGATCGATGTGGAGCGCGCCCGCAAAGCCAAAGCCCGCGCCGAACAGCGCCTGACCAGTGGCGACATCAACGTCGACGTGGAGCGCTCCCTAAATGCGTTGCACAAGGCCGAGACGCGGCTGGAAGTCGCCGAAGGGAAGTAACTTCTTGCCGAAAGGTGTTGGCTTGTTTCCCGACGGACATCAAACCGTCACGACTGAACCCAATCCAAATCGAGGATACGGGCTATGCGATCGATCTCATTTCTTATTGAGTCGTGCCTCAGCGCTCTCCTGATATTTGCAGTCACGTCTATGGCGCAGGATAAACCAGCGCAGCCTTCGCCTCCTCCACCTCCAGCATCGCTGGTCTCGCCTGAGGTGCATTCCGACGCTAGTGTTACGTTCCGTTTCCGTGCGCCGAATGCCATAGACGTGAAGCTTGCACGCGAGGGCGCGGAGCCGGTGCCGTTGCAGAAAGACGAGCAGGGCGTGTGGAGCGTCACTACGGCGCCGCTGAGTCCGGACTATTACGGTTATTCGATTCTTGTCGATGGTGTGCGCTCGATTGATCCCTCAAACCCTCTACTGGTGCCGAATCTGCTGGAGACCGCAAATGCGGTGCACGTCCCTGGGCCCCCGTCGCTGCCTTGGGAATTGAACGGCGTTCCCCACGGCGAGATTCATCATCATTTCTATAAATCTAAGGTCGCGGGTGATAACCGCGACTACTACGTCGACACTCCGCCGGGCTACGACCCGGCGGCCAAGAAGACTTATCCAGTGCTTTATCTGCTGCACGGGTTTAGCGACGACGCCAGCGGCTGGACCGCAGTCGGGCGCGCGAACGTGATTCTCGACAACCTGATCGCGCTGGGCAAAGCTAAATCGATGATCGTAGTGATGCCGCTCGGTTACGGCACCATGGAGTTCGTGAACTTGGGATGGGATGCTTGGGATCACGCGGAACTGCGGGATCGCAACTTCAAAAAGTTCAGCGCAGCCCTGCTCACCGAGGTGATGCCGCGAGTCGAAAACGAATACCGGATCACAAGAGACCGTAATGCGCGGGCAATCGCCGGGCTCTCGATGGGCGGCTCCGAATCTCTGCTCACCGGTCTGAATAACCTCGACAAGTTTTCCTGGGTTGGCGCTTTCAGCTCGGGCGGTATTCCCGACGATTTCGCAAAGGACTTTCCAGCGCTCGATGCAAGAGCGAACCAGCAACTGCATCTGCTGTGGATCGCCTGCGGCACCGAGGACCATCTGATCAAGATCAATCGCGACTTTCGGGTATGGCTCAAGACCAGGGGAGTGAAAGCGACCGAAATCGAAACACCGGGAATGCACACCTGGATGGTCTGGCGGAGGAACCTGACGGAATTCGCGCAGTTGTTATTCCGTTAGATTAAGTCGGAGAATCCCCGCTCAGCTACGGCACATTCACCGATTCCCGATCCTCCGAAGCCACACGTTTCACAGCCGCCGTGCGCTCTAACTTGTCCCACGCAAATTTCCTGCCTTCGAGCGCGCGCTTCAGCGTTTTGAACAGCACCACGGAAAACAACTGGCGATAAGCGAAACGCTGCAGCCACACCTGGCTCAGCAGCCAGACGTCTTCTTTATCGTCAGGACGGCGTCGTTCCAGCGCGAACGCCAGCGCTGATGCCAGGAAGTCAACTACCAGAAACACGAAGAAGAATGCCACCAGCTTGTGGAAGCTTGCCGGGTCGGTGGAATCGGGATGAAAGTGTTTCTGGATGAAATACCAGATCGTGCCGAAAGCGAACATAATGTCGATGAGCGGCGACACCAGCGGCAGCAGAATCTGGAAGATCACGATGTTCGGCAGCGCCACAAAACCCAGCGCTCCCTTGCGCGCGAATACTCCACTGTGCTTGTAGACGGCCTGCAGAATGCCAAACGACCAGCGAAAACGCTGCCGCATCAAGCCATTCGCGTTCGTCGGCGCCTCAGTGTAAGCCAGCGCCATGTCTTCATACTCCACCCGGTAGCCGAGACGCAACAAAGCCATCGTGAGGTCCGCGTCTTCGGCGACAGTGTCAATGTGGTAACCTCCAGCCTCGCGCACTGCGGAAACGCGCCATGCGCCGATCGCACCCGGCACCACGCTGACTGCGCCCAGAACATCCAAAGCGCGGCGCTCAAAATTCTGGCTGGTGATGTATTCGAGAGCCTGCCAGCGCGTCCACAAATTCACTCGGTTCCCCACCTTGGCGTTGCCCGCGATGGCGCCGACTTTAGGATTGATGAAATGCGGCACCAGACGCGCGATGGCGTCGCTGGCGATAATCGTATCCGCGTCGATGCCAACGAAGAGTTCGGCATCTTGAATGTGTTCGATGCCATAGTTCAGCGCTTCGGCCTTGCCCGAGTTCGCCTTCGTAAGAATAAGGACCCGTCCCGCAGCCTGTTCCCGGGCGAAGGCGGCGCGCGCCACTTCAAGCGTACGGTCCTTGGAACCGTCGTCAATCACGATCACGCGCAGGTTGGGATAGTCGGAGTTGAGTGCGGCCCGCACCGTGCGCTCAATTACTTTTTCTTCGTTGTAGGCGGGAATGAGGACGGCGACCTTCGGCCGGTACGAAGCGACTTCCGCCGGCCTTCCGAAAATCTTCTCATGCAGACGATCATAGACGGCGGCCGTGCCGATAAACAGCAAGCGTCCGGTCATCAGCAGGTCGCCGAGGAAAAAAATCCACGTGATCGCGACGATGCCCGCTTCGAAAAGCCAGAAGCCCAGCCCGTCAAGGCGCGCGGCCCAGCGCTCTCCTCTAGTCAACGGAGCCATTACATCGGCCCGGGTCTTGCCAAGCAACTCATAAACCGGCACAATCTCGAGTCCGCGGGCGCGAACTCCCTCGATAATCATGGGCAGCGCCCGAACCGTCTCCGCACGATCGCCGCCGCCGTCATGCAGAAGTACGATGTTGCCGCAATGCAGGTCGTTGGGTCCACAAGGGGGCAGGTGCGCTAGAACGTAGCTCGAGATCTCCTCCGCAGTGTGTCGCCGCGGCTTGTCGCTCCAATCGTTGGGGTCAATCCGGTTGCCGACCGTGATGTAACCCATGTCTTGCGCGATCGCGAGCGGCCGCACCTGATCGGCGGTGTCGGGCTCCTCGTCAATCGCATAAGGCGGACGCAGCAGCGTGGCACGAACTCCCATCAGGCTGGCGAAAAGCCGTTCCGTGAGATTCAATTCCACCTTCATATGCGTCGAAGAAATATTGCTTACGTCCGGATGCGTAAACGTATGGTTGCCGATGGTGTGGCCTTCGTTATAAATGCGCTTGGCCACGCTCGAGAAGTTGTCGGTCTGAATACCGATAAGAAAAAACGTTGCCAGAGCGTGCTCGCGCTTGAGCACATCGAGAATCTTCGGCGTCCACTCCGGATCGGGCCCGTCATCGAAGGTGAGCGCCACCTGGTTGGGGCTGTAGCCGTAACGTGCCACCCGATAGGGCTCCGGCAGAGACTGAAAATTCTCGTCGGTGATCACCTTCGTATTGGCATCGATGGTGAGGTCGCGTGTGCCGGGAGTGGGACGATCCTCAATGCGCAGAATCTCGCCCTGCCCCTCCATGTCGACATCCTCGCCCGGAGGTACGCTGCGCAGTTTGTCGGCGGCACCGGGATCGCCCGGAATATCCCATACACGCCACAATGATCGATCCTCGCCGCCCAGCCTCCACAACGCGAAAGTCTGAATGCCCAGCGCCTGCGCGGCCCGCATGTGGTTCAGGGCCGTGACCGCATCGAGGAACCAAACATCGTGACGAAAGCTCCGCTCATCCAGATAACTGAAGTGTGGATTCAGCGCGTCATCGTCGAAAACTACGTCTTCATCGGAATCGCGCGCGTCTAACCAGGCTTCCTGCACCGAGTCGGTGTGGTCTTTCGCATCCGGCGGAAGCTTGCCCTTCTTCGGTTTGAGCACCCAGTCATAGCCATAATTGGCAATGGCGCAGATGAGTTTCTCCTTGGGAATCACGCTTACCGCGAACTTAAGATTGTCGACGAACCAATCCTGCGACGCGACCGGGCCAGAAGCGGCCCCAGGATAGTGCTCGTCATAGTTCATGATCACCACACCATCCGCGGGCGCAGCGATCGCGGCGTAATCGAATTCCTTATTGTGCGCGGGCACGCTGACGTAAAGCTTCATCCCGCGGGCGTGCAAGTCCGACGAAAGTTCGTTCAGCAGCGCAACGTACCCCTTCTGTCCTGTGCTGGGGAAGGCCTCAAAATCGATCATCACTCCGCGGAAACGGTCCGAGGAAAGAAACATCGCCACCTGCCTGCGAAAGAGCGCGCGGGCGTCAGGATCATTCAGAAATCCCGTGATGTCTCCCACCCAGTTCGCCCCGTCGAAGTTGTTGATCATGGGGAAGACTTCCATGCTGTTGGCTTCCGCTTTGAGAAAAGGCATCACCCGGTCGTCGACCGAGCGCACATGATTGTCTTGCACCACGTCGAAGAACTTGTTGGTCTGGTCGTCCACTCCCTGCAGACGGCCGTCGGGGCTAAGCACGTGCAGCCAGTCGGGATAAAGCAGATCGATCTGGCGCGAGAAATCGCGNNCTTGGACTTACGGTGAGAGCGGCTGGCCAGTTTCTTCTGGCGCTCGCGAGCCTTGTCCTTTTCATTCTCTTTCAGCGCTTTGAACGCGCGCTTCTGCGGCGAGAACAGCAACTCCGGCAGGTGTTCGTCCCGCAGCGCGGTGTACACAAAGAAAATGACGATCGCCGACAGCACCGCCACCGCAGCGTCGACCAAACGTCTCAGGCGCTTCCAGCGGGCACGTTTCGGATCGTAGAAGACAGGTTCGGACATGAAGAGCTAATGCTTCATCGTATGCCGCACTCGGCAGACGGTCAATTCTCGCCAGAACTATTCTCGGCACGACTATGCGGGGACGCAGCTGGATTGTCGTCCCCTGATTGTCATTCGGAGATTCCCGCAAACGCGCTATAGTCTCAGCGTGCTGCAACTGCTGCGTAAGGATGCTCGATTCTTTCTTGCGGCCGGCCTGCTGGCGATAGCGCTGCGACTGCTCTTTGTGTTGCACTTTCCCGGCGTCGTGGACGATTCGCGGCTCTATGCCGATGTCGCCATGAACTGGCTGCAGTATGGCGTCTACGGCGTCACCGATTCCGGCCACGTCGTCCCCACTCTCTCCCGCTTGCCTGGATATCCGGCGTTTCTAGCTGCGATCTTCGCCCTCTTCGGCTGGAGCAATTTCCGCGCGGTGCTGCTGATCCAAGTCCTGTTCGACCTGGGGACGTGCTTTCTCATCGCGGATCTCGCGCGCCGCATGCTTTCCGAGCACGCGGCAAAGGCTGCGTTCCTGCTCGCCGCCCTTTGTCCCTTCCTTGCGAACTATGCCGCCGCGGCTCTTACAGAGACGCTGGAAATCTTCTTCACCACATTGGCGCTGGACTTAGCCCTGCTCGGGCTGGCAACTCTTCGCTGCGAAACCGATCCAGAAATCCCTCACCCAGAGTCCACTGAGTCAAGAACAAACCCCGCCTGGGCAGCCTGGTTCGGATGTGGCCTCTCCATTGGCGCCTGCATCCTGTTGCGGCCGGACGGCGGAATCCTCCTTGCCGCCGTCGGCGCCTACTTGTTTTTCCTTTTGCTGCGGAGCATTATTCGGCAGAAACCAAGCGCGAATACCGCGTCGCTGCTTCCCCTTCTCCGCGCCGGAGTCATTCTCGTCATCAGCGCGCTCGCGCCTCTCGTCCCGTGGACCCTCCGCAACCTGCACACCTTGCACCGCTTCGAGCCGCTTGCGCCTCGCTATGCCAACGATTCCGATGAACTCGTGATGACCGGCTTCAATCGCTGGACCAAGACCTGGATTGCCGACTACACCTCCGTGGAGGAGGTCTACTGGAACGTCCCCGGTTCAACCATCGATGTCACGCGCCTGCCGCGCCGCGCCTTTGATTCCGACGAGCAGCGGCACCAGACCGCCCAACTTTTCGCCGACTACAACCAGGATCGCGATGTAACTCCGGAACTCGATGCGCGCTTCGCCGCGTTAGCCGCAGCGCGCATTTATGCCGCGCCCTTGCGCTACTACGTCTGGCTTCCGGCGATGCGCATCGCCGATATGTGGCTGCGTCCCCGAACTGAGCTGCTGCCTTCCGACCCGCGTTGGTGGGAGTTCAATGATCAACGCGTGTGGCTTGCCGTCAGTATCGTCTTCGGCTTGCTCAATCTAACCTATATCGGCGCTGCCGCCGCCGGACTACTGCACTCGCGCCACTTATTCGCCATCGGACTGCTGGTTTTATTTGTACTTCTGCGCTCGCTGTTTCTCGGCACTCTGGAGAATCCCGAGCCACGCTACACGCTGGAATGCTATCCCGTGGTCATAGTCCTCGCGGCCACGCTTTTTCATCGTTAAATCGCATCGCACCCATCGAAAACCCGCATAAATAGGCTTCCAAATGTGGAACCCTATATGTGAAAAGCCGTATTCAAACGTCTCAAATTGCCCAATGCATTGCAGATTCAGCTTGCACATTGTGGCCCCGGAGTTGCACAATAGCGCCCCATCAGGTCCCCAGGGTCTCGCGCTCGTCTCTAAATTTCCTGGGCAACACAATCGAATGTAACGCCCCCGTGGGTGAAGGAGCTCGCCATGCGTTCTGGCTCACGTGTAGTTACTCTGTTGGTTGGATTCTTCCTCGCCTGCAGCGCCCTGGTAGTGGCACAGACTGCGACCACATCCTTGCATGGGACGGTCTATGACCCCAAAGGCGCGGTAGTTTCTGGAGCGGCAATCACCCTGCTCAACCCCGCTACGGGTTTCAGCCGCGCTACCAAGAGTGACAATCAAGGAAACTATCAGTTTCTCGAGTTGCCTCCGGCGAAGTACGACCTGACGGCAAACGCCCCAAGCTTCGCCACCGTGAAACAAAATGGCCTGGAACTCCAGGTGGCAACCCCCGCCACCTTGAACGTAACCTTGCAGGTCACCGGTGGAACCGTAACGGTGGAGGTTGCTGGCACAGCCCCGCTGGTCAACACCCAGGATGCAAGCATGGGCCACGCCTTTAACGCAGATGAAATTGCCGACCTTCCCTTCGAAGGCCGCGATCCTGCCGGCATTCTCAGCCTGCAGACGGGAGTTGTATTCACCGGCAACAGCACTCATATCGCCAGTAGATCCGACAGTCGGGCCGGCGCCGTGAATGGAGCTCGCAGCGATCAGACCAACATCACCCTCGATGGTGTCGACAACAATGACGAGCTTGAAGGCACCGCTTTCCAGGGAGCCATCCGTGCTCCCCTCGACTCACTGGAAGAACTTAAGGTGACCACAAGCAATTCCGACGCGGACACCGGCCGTTCTTCCGGTGGCCAGGTATCCCTGGTCACCAAAGGCGGGACTAACCACGTCCACGGTTCACTCTACGCCTATAATCGGCCCAGTTTCACTGCCGCCAACGACTGGTTCAACAAGGCCGCGCAGATCCAGGCAAGTGAGCCCAACACCGCGCCGTTCTTGTTGCGCAACACCTTCGGAGCGAACGTCGGCGGCCCCATTATCAAGGACCGCCTGTTTTTCTTCGCGGCTTATGAGGGCCAGCGCAAGCACGAGGACGCGCAGGTCACCCGCATAGTCCCGAGTGCGGGGTTGCGAACCGGCAGCATCAGCTACCCTTGCGATGTGACTGACACCGTCAACTGCGTCGCCGGCAATCCCAACGTTCAAGATGTGGGCGGGACACTCATCGCGACGCTGAACGCGGCCCAGATTGCCAGCATGGATCCTAACTGCGGCGGCAATGGCACCTGCCCCCTGGGGCCCGGACCGAACCCGCTCGTCGCCTACCTTCAGGGCAACCCCAACTCCAGCCCGAACTCCGTCTTCAATCTGTATCCCCAGTCCAATACGAATAGCGTTGGTGACGGCCTCGACTATCAAGGATTCACTTTTCCGTCTCCATTGCCCCAAAGTCAAAACGCTTACGTGGCGAAACTGGATTACAACCTCACAAAAGATGGGAATCATCGTCTTTTTCTGCGTGCCATCATGAACAACGATCGCGCAGCCGTGCGCTCCTCGAGTGTGAGTTTCACTGGCGATGGTGGCGAGCAGTTTCCCGGACAACCCGAGGGGCAGACCGAGCATGACAACAACAAAGGCATCACGGTAGGCTACACCGCCACTCTTAGCAGCACCATGATCAACAATTTTCGCTTTGGCTATATCAGCCAGATCATCAACATTCAAGGCCTCCAGACCCAGCCCTTTGTAAACTTCCGCGGCATGGATAACATTTCCGCATTTACTCCCACCATCAACACCCATGTGCCGGTCAAGAACATTCTTGACGACATCACAAAAGTTGTCGGCAGCCACACATTTCAGTTCGGCGGAGACTATCGGCAAATCGACAATCTGCGCGAATCGAATGAGCAGAACTTCTTCGGTGCGCTAACCAATGTTTATTGGCTGAACTTCTCCGGCATCTCGAACACGGGCAGCAGCCTCGATCCCGCAGCCTTCGGGTTTCCAGCCGTCGATGGCAACTTCGGAGCCAGTTACGACTTCGCCATGGCTGCCTTGGCCGGCATCATTACCCAGGTCAACGCCAACTACGAGCTGGATAAAAACCTGAACGTCATCCCCCAGGGCCTGACTGTTCCCCGCCATTTCCGCAATCACGAATACGAGCTCTACGCCCAGGACCAGTGGAGGATCAAACCCAACCTTACTTTTACTTACGGCCTGCGTTATACGATTCTGCAGCCGCCCTATGAAACCACCGGAACGCAGGTCTCACCCACCATCAGCCTGCATGACTGGTTCAATCAGCGCGGGGTGGCTGCCTCGCAGGGGCAGGTCTACAACCCCCTCATCGGTTTCCAGCCGTCAGGCCAAGCCAACGGCAAGCAACCTTATTGGGGCTACGATTACAAAGACTTCGCCCCGCGCGTCGCCTTTGCTTATTCCCCCAAGGCTGAGAGCGGCTGGTCCAAGCGCCTTTGGGGCGGACAAGGGAAGACCTCAATTCGCGCTGGCTATGGCATCTATTTCGATCACTTCGGCGAAGGCATCACCAACACCTTCGATCGCGAAGGCTCGTTCGGTTTAACCACTGCCGAAATAAATCCCGCCGGCATTCAGACGGTGGATGGTTCGGCGCGATTTTCCGGGCTGTTCAACATCCCCACCACCAGCAACGACGGCTGCGGATCGCCTCCCTGCTCGCTTGTCGGGGCGCCCCCAACCCCTCCGTATCCAGTCTTTCCACCTTCCGGCGCGGCTACGCCTGGCGGCTTCGCCATCACCTGGGGACTGGATGACAAGCTAAAAACTCCCTACTCTCACGTTATTGATTTTTCGATCACTCGCGAGCTACCCCAGAACTTCATCTTCGAAGCTTCCTATGTTGGCCGCTTCGCCCATCGTCTGATGCAGGAAGAAGACTTAGCCGAGCCCACCAACCTGAAAGATACAACCGGAGGCCAGACCTATTTCCAGGCCGCGCAGGCTCTAGCCAAGCAGTACTATGCCGGTACTCCTATTCAAAACATCACTCCTGCGCTGATCGGGACGAATTACTGGGAGAATCTCTTCCCGACGGCCGCGGGGACTGCTCCAAACCAACTTTTCGGAACCTCAAACGAGCCCGTCGGTTACACTCAGCCCTGCCTTGGCGCCCCGATTCCAAACTCCAGCTCTGTCACAGCCACGCAGGCAATGTACGACCTGTTCTGCAATTTCTCCGGTAACGAAACCACGGCCTTGGAACTCGCTGACTCACCGGGTCTGATCACCAGCACCTGTTTCCCTGCCTGCGCCACCCTCAACGGAAACCTAACCCAGGGCTATGATTACTATTCCCCGCAGTTCTCTTCCATGGACGCCTGGCGCAGCATCGGCAACAGCTCCTACAACGCGGGCCAGTTTAGCCTGCGCCATCGTTCCAACGGTTTGGAATTTGATCTGAACTACACCTACTCCAGGTCAATCGACGTTGGCTCCAACGCCGAACGAGTCAGTACCTTTGAGGGCGGCGGTTTCGCCAGCCAAATCATCAACTCGTGGTTCCCCCGGCAGAATCGCGCCGTGTCGGATTTCGACACCACTCATATCTTCAACGCGAACGGGGTCTACGAACTCCCCTTTGGCCGCGGCAAGCACTTCGGGGGCGGCCTGGGACGAGCTGCCAACTCTGTCATCGGCGGCTGGACATTGTCCGGCCTCTGGCGCTACTCCTCCGGATATCCGTTCACTCTGCTCAGCCCCGAGTGGGCCACCAACTACGACCTCGAAACTCCCGCCGTACCCACCAGCACCGCGCGTCCTAAGACCGGCAGCTTCATCGTTGCCCAGGCGGGCGGCGGAACCGGGCCAAACGTCTTCCAGAACCCCGGAATCACAGGTTCCGATCCCAACGCTGCCATTAACCTTTTCCGTGCAGCGTATCCCGGCGAAGGAGGATTGCGGAACGGTTTGCGCGGTCCCGGCACCTTTGATATCGATACAACCGTCACCAAGAGCTGGGTCATCAAGGAAAGCCAGCTTGTGAAGTTCAGTTGGTCCATGTTCAACGTGACCAACAGCGCGCGCTTCGACGTGGGGACGATGCAGTTGAACGGCAACAACCAGATCTCCGCCAGCAGCAGCTTTGGAAACTTCAGTTCAACCCTTTCCAATCCGCGTGTGATGGAGTTTATGTTGCGTTACATCTTCTGAGCACGAGTAGCGCCGGCGTCTCGCCGGCAGTTGAATTGTTGCGAAGCCTTACTTTAGCGGTGAGTCGCTCATGCGAAACCGCGT